>NZ_JAAHGK010001426.1:0-1821 GCF_010672505.1 Okeania sp. SIO2B9
GGGGTCAGAGAAAAGATGGTAGTGGGAAAAATAAATTAGGCAAAATTTTAATGGCAGTACGAGATATGTTGAGTTCAACAATTAATAATTAACAGATAAATTAAACAGTTAACTGGAATGACTATATAATTTATATAACTCTCAAGATAGGAGCAATCGCCTGACGAAATTGACAAAATCCTATACCAGTTAACTGTTTAATTTATCTGTTAATTATTAATTGTTGAACTCAACATATCTCGTACTGCCATTAAAATTTTGCCTAATTTATTTTTCCCACTACCATCTTTTCTCTGACCCCAATATAAATCCACGGGAGATTTATAAACAATTTCTTCATTCCCAGTAGACAGTAATATTTCCCGAATCTCAGAATTAGTAGCAAATTTGTTGAATACTGCCTTTTGCATAATATCATATTTTACCTGTTCCCAATCTGAACGTAATGGGCGTTTGCGATCGCCTCCCAGATTTGCTGCTTCTCCTGGTGTTGCTGCTAAACGAATTTCATCAGCATCAGGCATACCTGGAAATTTTTGAGCTTGAAAATAATGTTCGCTAGTTGGCCACCAATAACCATCTAATTCAAAACCATGAGCAGAACAATTGGAAAAACAACCGTATCTGCTCAGAGTGCTATAAAATGAAATTGCCATAATATCAATTTGATAAATGTTTGCTACAAATAGCTAGGATATTTTTTAGGAGTCATGAAGTCAGGAGTCAGGAGTCAGGAGTCAGGAGGAATTAGAAAGATTTATTCGTACAATAAAAAAATGATAAATTCCATAAATTCTAAAAATTCAACTTTTTTCCCTCTTTTTTATTATGTTTTTCTTTCCCAGTTAAGTTTTCCCTAGGGCAATCAAACTTTGTACCTCCAAGACTCGAAAACTGCTGTAAGTTTTTTCATACTTTTAAACCTTCTTCCTTCTTACTTACCGAAAAATTGTGGTTTAAAGCCTCTCCTTTTAAGGGGATAATAAAGAAAAATTTTTTTTTGAGTCAATCCTATCAGTTTTAAAGGAGAGGTAATTGTTAATTATTAATTATTAATTATTAATGATTAATTGTTGAACTTACCAGGTGACTTGATCGCTTAACTTATCTAATATTTGAGGTCCAATTCCAGACACTTGGTCTAGGTCAGCTAAAGATGTAAAAGGTTTATTTTGTCTAGCTTGAATAATCCGCTCTGCTAATTTTGGTCCAACACCAGGTAATGTTTCCAATTCTTTAGCAGTAGCTGTATTGAGATTAATCTTAGTGTTAGTATCTATTGTGGGATTTTGAGTTTCTGTTAATTGATTGCCACATTCTTTTTGTTGTTTCTCTACTTTTTTAATCAACCAGGATGGTATACCCAGAGTAGCTGTTTGATAAAGTCTTTGAAATTCACGGTCAAAATGAGCTGCTACTGTAGAATTTTCAATTATCAATAAAGTTTCATCGTTGTTTTTATTAGCTGCTTCAGTCCAATTGTGAGAACCAGTTATAACAATCGAATTATCAATAATTCCGAATTTGTGATGCAGGCGATCGCCAGGGAGTAAATTTGGTACTCCTACTGTAAAAATTGGTTTCTCCCAAGTCCGATTATCTGCTTCATATTTACATTTATTAGCCAAGGCAATACCCATCATATCTAATCCTTCACTATAATAGCGATAGGCAAAACTTGGATCGATTAAACCTTGAATTAATACTCCTTTTTTAGATTGATTTTCTAGAGTATTAACTAATGGTTGTGATGAAAATACAAAGAGGGATAAATCAATAGATTTTTGTGCTAATTCTAATGTTTGATTAATTAAACCATTA
>NZ_JAAHGK010001427.1:0-1819 GCF_010672505.1 Okeania sp. SIO2B9
CTCTATATATATTATATATATAGCGAGGGCAAATACCATAAATAACCTACAGATGGTGGTTTAAAAGTAAATTTGCGTAAGTCCTGAATTATTAATTACCTCTCCTTGAAAAGAAGATGATTGACTAATCATGAAAATTTTTATTTATTATCCTCTTAAAAGGGGGAGACTTTAAACCACAATTTTTTGGTAAAAATTAGAGAATCAAAATCAGGCTTAGAATCTCTGACAACCACAAACGTTGCCAGTTACCCAAAATAAACAAAAGGAACAAAGATTAATGACTAAACTAATTATACAAATCCCTTGTTATAACGAAGAAGCTACTTTAAGGATGATTCTAACTGAATTACCTCGACAACTTCCTGGTATAGATAAGGTAGAATGGTTGATCATTAATGATGGTAGTATTGACAAGACCTTAGAAGTTGCCAAAGCAGCAGGAGTCGATCATATTGTTAATTTTGAATATAATCAAGGATTAGCAAAAGGTTTTATGGCAGGAATAGAAGCTTGTTTACAAAATGGAGCTGATATTATTGTTAATACGGATGCTGATAATCAATATTGTGCAGCAGATATACCTAAACTAATTGAACCAATTTTAGATGGCAGAGCAGAAATAGTAATTGGTGCTAGACCAATTCAAGAGATTAAACATTTTTCACCAATCAAGAAATTTTTACAAAAAATAGGTAGTTTAGTTGTCCGTATTGCTAGTGAAACAAATATTGCTGATGCTCCTAGTGGTTTTCGTGCTATTAGTCGTAATGCAGCACTACAATTAAATGTTTTTAATGAATATACTTACACACTAGAAACTATTATCCAAGCTGGGCAAAAAGGAATGACAATTATTTCTGTCCCCATTAGAACTAATGGTTATTTACGACCATCTAGATTAGTTAAAAGCATTCCAGCTTATATCCAAAGATCGATTTTTACGATCGTGCGGATTTTTATGACTTATAAACCCCTAAAGTTTTTCACAATTTTAGGGACTATTCCCTTTAGTTTTGGTTTCATATTATGTGTACGTTGGTTAATTCTATACTGGAGTGGTACTACGAGGTCTCATGTTCCTAGTTTAGTCTTAGCTGCAATTTTAATTTTAATAGGATTTCAGCTATTTATTTTTGGTCTAATTGCTGATTTGATGTCAGTTAATCGTAAGCTTTTAGAAGATATTCAATTAAAATTACGTCGTAACTTTTTGGCTAACTCATTAGAAAATAAGCCTGAAAATTCTAATTTTGATTAGCTTTTCTTGGTAAAAAATAGATGGATTTTTTCAAAAATATTTATCTTTATATCTTATGGGTTTAATACCCCACCATCAACGGGGGTGCTTAAAATTTTATGGGAATTATCACCTCAAACAATTTTCCCTTCTGCCTTCTGTATTCTGCCTTCTTCAATATTGAAATATTAAAAATGATCATTCTTCCTATATTATCTTTGGTTTTAATTTTTGCTCAATTATTAACTCAAAAAAATGATTGGCGTGATTGTTTCTTTAAAGCAATTGTTTTATAGGGAATAATTTTAACAAAAATAACTGAATTACTTAGTCTATTTGGTTTATTTCAGTATTTTTTGGGTAATAGCAGCTTGGTTATTAATAAATTTTTTATATGTATTTTTACTAACAAAATCTTCCTTAAAAGAACATATAAATAATCTCAAAACATGGAGCAAAAGTTTACTGGGATTATCACCAATGTTAATACTTTTGCTTACCTGTATAACAATTATTGTGTTCTTAATTGGTATAAATGCAATAATCGCTGCACCAAATCACTCCGATTCAATGGAGTTT
>NZ_JAAHGK010001428.1:0-1818 GCF_010672505.1 Okeania sp. SIO2B9
TTATTGTTATACTTAGGCAGCACTTCACTTATTAAGTAATTAACACAGACTGAATAACTTTTTTGATAATTATTAGCTAGTTATTGTTAATTATTCTTGTTTTTACTTCTCCCCTACTCCCCTACTACCCCACTCAATAAAATGTAGAAAAGTTTTTGAGAAATGGTATAAGTGGTGCTTCACTTATTAAGTAATTAACACAGACTGAATAACTTTTTCGATAATTATTAGCTAGTTATTGTTAATTATTCTTGTTTTTACTTCTCCCCTACTCCCCTACTCCCCCACTCAATAAAATGTAGCAAATATTTATCAAATTAGTATAATACCCTGCCGTCTACATGGTATTTAAAATTGCTTGAGGTTATCAGACACGAAGTACCAAGTGCTTGACTATCTCCATCCACTTTTTCGATCTTTCAGTCCTTCTTTCTTCTTTCTTCTTCCTTCTTCCTTCTTCCTTCTTTTATTGGAAAATCAAAAATGGGGGTATCTCTTCTGTGCGAAAAGAATACCCCCTATACTTGTAACTAAAATCAGGTTATGTCTATAGCATACCAGCACTACCAAGTCCTAAAATTATTCCAGCCCCCAAAATATGACCAAAGCTAGTAGTAGCTAACAATTCTGGTATGCCAAACCCAGTAAAAATGGCTGGTAATGATACTGGTAAATCAGGCCCTTGTCCACGATTGTTCTTGGAAATAGCATAGTAACCAATTACAATTGCCACTAGGTTGCAAGTTATCATTACAATTGCTACTTTTGGAGACCACTCTGCAGAGAGGGGTTGAGATTGTGCTGCTAAAATTAAGCCAGAGTAAATCAAGTTTTTATCTCCTTAAATCACAGAAATTTGGCTATTTGACTTAAATGTTTGATTGAATCAATTTATGTTTTGCAAATTATCAATAAATTTTAGTAAGAAGCTATAATTTGTTTTAATAATTAACAATAACCTTAAGTTTTAATACAAAGATGTACAATTAAGCTCTTAGCAGGTAAAATAAATGCGCGTAAAAATTTGTGGGATTACAAAATTAGAGCAAGGACAAGCGATCGCTCAAATGGGAGCAACAGCTTTAGGATTTATCTGTGTTCCAACATCGCCTCGGTATATTACCGCAGAAAAAATCAGAAATATCGTTGTTCAACTACCAAAAAATATTGATAAAATCGGGGTATTTGTTAACCCAGAAATTGATTTTTTATCGGAAATAATTATTCAGACCCAATTGACTGGCATACAACTACATGGAGACGAATCTCCAGAATTTTGTCATCAGCTACGTCAATCAATACCAGATAATATAGAAATAATTAAAGCATTCAGAATCAAATCTCCTCAAGATTTAACAAGAGTAAATAGTTATGAAAATTATGTCGAGACTTTACTCCTAGATGCTTATCATCCAGATAAATTAGGAGGCACTGGTCAAACCTTAGATTGGAAAATTCTTAAAGATTTTCACCCTACTTGTCCTTGGTTTTTAGCAGGTGGTTTAACACCAGAAAATATCACAGTATCAATTCAACAATTCATCATTGAATCTAGCCATAAATTCTGTGGTATAGACTTATCTAGTGGAGTAGAAATAGCGCCTGGGTATAAAGATTTAATTAAAGTCAAAAAATTATTTAATAGTTTGGCTCAACTTAGGGTTAAAGTGTAGAAAAACATCAAGTATTATGACTGATACAAGTTTAAAAGTTTTTGTTTGTAGTTTTGCTCTACCCCATAAAATATCTATATCTATACTTAGGGTTTTAGCCCTACTACGATCTCTAATTATAACTATTCAACCGGACATGATATAA
>NZ_JAAHGK010001429.1:0-1816 GCF_010672505.1 Okeania sp. SIO2B9
AGAAATATTTGGTAATGGTTGAAGATGGAACATTTTTTTATACCGAATTAAACGGATTTGATATTATATCATGTTCGGTTGAATACTTATAATATCTGTGGACCAAAGGTAGAAGGCATAGGGCAGCTATGCTGAAGGGAAAGAGCAAGGTTAGAAGGCAGAAGGTTTATTATAACTGATTATCCGAACATGATATAATATCATGCCCGGTAGCATCGGTATTCTATAGAAAAGGTAGGCAACAGGCAACAGGCAACAGGCAAAAAACAGGAAGGCAATTGAGCAAGAAAAAAACTTAAATTTCCTGTAAATATCCACGCTAACTTTTACACAAACGATACCAACGGACATGATATTATTTGCAACTAACTGAAAAAGCTGATAACTGATAACTGATAATTGAAAAACTACCCTACTGGACTGAAACATCTGAAATGGTTCAATAGGCGTAGGTTGGGTTGAGTTACCGTTAGCGGAGCTTATCCGTTAGGATAAACCCAACATTAGACATTATAGCAATGAGCGCTGGTATATTTACAAATTGTAGTAGGGGCAAAAGAGCTAGAAGTCTTATATTATTCCTTCGGAATGCTGCGCAAACGGCAATTTATTCCCCCTGTTCCCTGTTCCCTGTTGCCTGTTCCCTGCGCACAGCGCTATAGTAGGGTTTTGTTGGGTTTCACTCAGTTCAACCCAACCTACATTTTAAGGTGTGTCGGTCTACTACTAGCGTGACATATCTAATCAGTGTGCATGAGGACGGGTTTATATAAATTTTAGGGTAAGTATAAAAATTTCTGCTCAAACTCGCCCCTACTATTGCACCATTTTAGCTGTGTCAGTCTAATACTCCTGTTAACTAACCACAAAATTAACCAATTTTCCAGGTACCACAATTACCTTTTTAATCTCCTTGCCTTCCAAATGACGCTGCGCGACTTCCGACTCTCGCGCTAACTTTTCCAAAGTCGCCTTATCTGCTTGCGCTGACACCTGAATAGTTCCCCTAGTTTTACCCTTAATCTGAATCACCAAGGTAATTTCATCTACAACCAAAGCATCCGGATCAAACTTAGGCCAAGAATGGGTATGCACCGAACCAAAATTACCAGCAACTTGCCACAACTCCTCAATAATATGAGGCGCAAACGGTGCCAACAACAACAGCAAAGTTTCCAAACCTTCCGCATAAATAGGCGAATCTTTGCAACTAGCATCAGCAAGAGCGTTACTCAATTTCATCATTTCAGAAACGGCAGTATTAAACTGATAATCTCCATCTAAATCTTCTGTTACTTCCTTAATAGCAATATGTACCGCTCGTCGTACATCTTTCTCTGCTTTAGTTAACTCTGTAGCAAACTTAGTTTCTATCCAACTCAACCCTTTCTGTAAATCATTCTTAGTCTCTTGTTGAGTTTCTGGATGATTCAACTTTGCTTCTATTGCAGCTTTCACTTCAGCAGCAGCATAAACTTTCACCACATTTCTCAGTTTAAAAGCAGAAAGATTTTTCGTAATTTCAGTAATCAAATATCGCGACCAACCCAAATCTTTCAAGTCTGCTTGAGTAACACCACTATTTTTTACTTTCAACTCACTTAAACTATGATTTGCAGAAAACTCAGTTATCAATAACCACACTCGGTTGAGGAAACGAAACTGCCCTTGCACATCAGCATCATCCCACTCTAAATCTTTTTCCGGTGGCGCTTTAAATAAGATAAACATCCGCGCGGTATCAGCTCCATATTTTGACATCACATCTAAAGGATCGACACCGTTATATTTAGATTTAGACATTTTCTCAAAAAAG
>NZ_JAAHGK010000143.1:0-8771 GCF_010672505.1 Okeania sp. SIO2B9
TCCCTCATCAACATCTGTTCATATAATTGAACCAAGCAATCTTGAGCTTGTTGTAAACTCATCTGGCGTACCTGAGTCTCAAAAGACCGAACACTAAATTGCTTTTCCAGTGGCATTTCCATCGGTTGGTCCATAGTTTTACTCCATATTCATAGTAACAACTATTCACTGAGCCTACTTCAGAGTAAAATCAGTAAATTTAGATACAAAAAATTTATCTGGATTGCTCCAAATATACCTTGTTAGATTCAGCGATCGCCATACATTTTCTACAACTGCGAGAATAAATATGAATATCACATCATGTTACAAAATATAACAAATATTTGACAAAACTGCCATCATTTTTCTCGTATCACAGATATAAAAAGAGCAAATATTGAGAATTTTCTTCTGCCTTAAAGAAATCCTAGATAACAGTCAAGAGTAAAGATGCTCATTTTGAACAAATTTCTGATGAGTAGACAATTTCTCAAAAGTCTTAAGCAGAAATTTAAACAAGTGGAGTTCTCTTAAGGTTTATTTCACAAAGAGGGGATCAAATCTAAAAATAAGTAGTATGCTGAAACAAGTAACTATTACGACTAGCATTATTAAAAATGTTTTATAAAAAATCTAAGTACAACTTATTGGCCATAGCTATAATACTCAGCTTCGTCAGCACTACTTCAGCTGATGCTTCGACTCTCAAACCAAGAGCAAAACAAACCCAATTAGCGAACACAACAATTATTGCCCTTGAAGTAGAAGCCAAAGAAGAATTCGATCGTGGGGTGAAACTCTACAAGGAAGGAGACCTGACATCAGCAGAAGCAGCATTCCGCAAAGCTATTGAATTAGATTCAGAATTTGCAGAAGCTTATGCTAATCTGGGCAGTCTTCTAGCCAATCAAAATAATTTGTCAGAAGCAATTTCCCAATTTGAAAATGCTGTTCGCCTCAAACCAGACTTAGCAGTGCTTCATTATCAACTAGGGGTAGCATTGTATTTGGAAAATAAACGACCTGAAGCATTAGTATCTCTCACTAAAGCCAGAGACTTATTAAAAGAACAAGGTAAAGGAGAAGATGCAGAAAAAATCGAGAAAGCAATACAAAGAATTCAAGCAGAATCTTAAGAGAAAAGCACAACTCAAGATAGCGGCATTACATAGACGAGTAGCTAACATCCGCAAACATGCACTTCATAAATTAACAACATATTTAGCTAAAAACCACAGGGTTGTTGTTATAGAAGATTTTAACCTCAGCGGTATGTTAGCCAACCGTAACCCACCCCCATCCCCTCCCAGGAGGGGAGCTAGAGGGGTGGGTGCAGGCCAGTGATTTTATGAGTTTAGGCGACAGCTTGAATATAAAACTCAGTGGTACGGTTGTGAGCTAGTGGTAGTTGATAGATTTTTTCCATCGTCAAAGATTTGCAGTAGGTGGGGTAATGTTAAAGATATGCCCTTATTCTATGATTTATTTATAAATGAGGAATAGATATATGTTGAAAATTGTTATTGCTCGTCCAGGAGAAAACTGAGTTATGAGACAAATTACCTTAACCCCCGAACAAGAAAAATTGGTGGTGGTGCATAGTAATGGTAGAGAGAGTGTGGGGAGATGGGGACCCACCCCTAACCCCGACCGTGGAGGGGAGTATGGGAGAAATTAAAAAATATATATCTTCACCAAAACCCATGCAGGACTACCGAAAAATTTTTAGAAAGATTATTGAAGACTGGCAGATATAATACATTTCAAGAGGCAATCGCTAGAGTATTTCAGTTATTAGAAAAAGAAACTCACCTGTCTCAAAAATAAATATAGGGAAGTTCCATGGAACCTCCCTAATAAAGGTAAAGATTTGTCTCTACTACTTGAAAGATGTTACCTTCTTACCTAATTTGGAAATTATCCTCAGTAATAGTGGGCGCACCATCAAGGATAGCAAACTGAGTAGAATCATCACTTGTATTGTAGAACAGACCGCCAGATGCTTCACTGTAAACAATGAAAGCATCAGAGCTACTGACAGCAGCATTATTGTTAACAATTTCAAAATCACTATCAACACTGAAACCAATTCCCGCAGAACTGTCAAGAGCAGTAAAGGTTGACTTATCAAGAAGAATTCGATCGCCTTGGTTTCCATCTTCATCTGGTCTGAGGTCTGGTTGGAAATTATTGATGGTATCAACACCAAAATCATCGGAGTCAAATTCTTGATTACTATTGAAGATAAAGAGGTCAATACTTGCACCACCAGTTAAAGTATCGTCGCCAGCACCACCATTGATTCGATCGCGACCTTGACCACCATTCAACACATCATTACCATCACCACCAAATAGGTGATCGTTGTCTTGACGACCTTGAAGTACATCGTTACCATCCTGACCATACAGGGAGTCACTGCCACGACTACCAATAATTTCGTCGTCACCAAAACTACCTACTAAGGTATCCGCGCCATTCAAACCGATAATAGTATCATCTCCATTACCACCACGGCGAACGTCTCCCTCGGAAGTACCTGTAATTGACTGACCTTCATTAGGATCTGTATCTTGAATAACGATTTGACCTACTTGATTCTCTGTATCAACTACATAACCATCTTCTGGTTGCAACTCAATGGTTGTAGTTTCATCATCTTCATCTTCACCATCAAAAATAGTTGTCCAGGTAACGGTTGCTGTAGTTGCCCCTGCATCAATAGTAATAGCAGAACGTGCGAGTTCATCACCTACTGCTTCAAGTTCTTCTAGGTTAGAAGCATTGGTTAGCTCAGGAGGAAATTCTATATCGCCAAAAGCATTATCAGTATCCGTTTCTGACCAAACTACTCGTAAACCACCTTCTGGAGCAGGTACATTTAAGTTGAAAGTTAAAGAATATTCTGCTCCATTTTCATCAACAGTCTCAGGTTCAACGTCAATACTGACTGTAGGAATAGCAACTCCTATTCCTGGTGCTAAGTTTAGAGGTTCGTCTAGGTCTATCTGAATAATCTCGTTATTATCAATATCCGGTCCCCGACCAATGGAGAAAGGATAGTTGTTGTCGTTGGCAACCAGAATAGTGTCTTTATCAAGAACTAACACATCCTCAATGGTAACAAAGGGGAAGTCAAAAGTAGTGTCGCCATCTCCGTTGAGGTCGTTGGGGTCGTCAATATTTAGTAAGTCTACAACTTCCTCTTTCTCAACAAAACCTTCATCATCAACTACAGAAATGTCAATCTTAAAGATTTTCTTGAATTCAGCTGCATCTCCTTGACGACCATCCCTTTCAATGACTAAAAATTCGTCGTTATTGATGGGAGTAAAATCACCAATGGCATGACCTGGTACATCGGTAGGATAGAAACCAATTAGATCGGTGAAAGAGCTAGACTCAGGATCGAATTCATATATCCGGAGGGCATTATCTGGATCGCCAACAACTGCACCCTCTAATAAAGGATAGAAAGTTTCGCGATCGGGGCTGAATGCTAGACCTTCATAACCACGGGAAGTCCGTATATTTGGTTCATCAATAAATTGCTCTACAACTATGCTGCCAGTAGCAGGGAAGTCAGTAAAGAAACCATCTGCACCAATTTCGATGAGTTGTTCAAATTCTTCTCCAGGAGTTTGAGGTGTACCATCAGGGTTGAGAGTAAGGAAACGCTCTTCATCACGCAAAGTGTAGGGGTGAACCTGCAAACCTGCATCATGTGCCCAATCTATTAGTGGTAATACCTCCCCAGTTAATTGAGTGGTAATTTCCGCATTACCGTCACCGTCACCATCAACGGGTGTATCTATATCATCCCGGAGCAAGAAACTGTTTTTCCAAGGTCCTAAACCTTCAGCGTAAGTGCCAATAAGTTCAATGACTTCCGCGTTTGCTAGGTCGGCGTAGGTGGGAACACTAGAGAAGTCAATTAGGTCAGCTAGGTTGCCGTAGATAGCACGAGTATTAGCAGTTTCTAGGAGAGGTTGTAGCCTTTCAGGATTAAAGGAAATATCAGCCTGAGTTGCTCCTATAGGTTCAATCCCAGTAACTTTAACTATCATGTCGTCAAAGTCTTGATTGGAATTAGCAAAGGGCAACTCCTCGGCGGCAATGATGAATTCGTTTTCAACTTCGGAATAAATAGCAAACTGAGGATTGCTCTCTGGATTCAAAGCATTGTTAGTTGAAAAGGTGTAACTTTCGGCTCCTAATCCGGTAGGATCGCCAATGGGCAAGCTGTTTATTAGGCCAAAGTGAACTTGCTGACTAAAGTTATTGGCAACTTCATCACCATTAATAGCAACTACACCTGCCTCGCTAATAGTAACTTCGATGGACTTAGGTGCGCTGTCTGGACCAGCAAATAGAACGACAGTGTTATCGGGATTGGTGGCATCCTGTAGAATAAATTGGTTAGTATCTTGGAGGTTGCCAAACTGATCGAGTATCTCTTGGGGAGCTCCAGGTCCGGGATTTTTCTCAGCTAAAAGGGTTACGCTAAAAGCACTACCAGTGAAGGTGGCATAGTTGACCTGATCTGCGATAGCATCAATATCACTGGGTTCAAACTCCTCGGCATTAGCAACGAAGTCGAAAGGTACTGAGAACCCACCGCCACCTTCGTTGATGAAGGCATCTTCAATGTCACCGAACAACTGCACTAGCTTTAGGTTTTCGAGACCTTGAGCAGGTAATATTTCGTTGCGCAGTTCAAGTAGGTTTTTAACTTCAAAGGACTGAATGAAAATACGGTTGGGGTTGGTGAAACCTGTATCTTGCAGAGTTTGAATTAGAGGTTCTTCTAAGGATAAACCCTGTTCATCGAAGAATGTCGGGTGTTTGGTTTCTGGATAGATACCAACTTCAAACCCAAAACCTTCCATTTCTTGTACCAACTCGATAACTTCTTGGAAGGTGGGAATTTCAAACTCACCGTTGAAAGATTGGTCGCGGAAGTCACGAGATTGAACGGCACGCAGTTGTTTGATTTCTGCTAGGGTGAAATCTTCAGCAAAGTAACCAGTTTTTTCTTCACCGTCAAGAATTTTCGTGCTTTGGCGTTCTGGACCGAATACTTCAGCAACGTTGGTGGTATCGTCTAGCAGTGGTTCGTGACGAGCAATGAGGACACCATCGGAAGTAATTACGAGGTCTGGTTCAACAAAGTCCGCACCTTGAACAATAGCTAAACGATATGCTTCTAAGGTATGCTCTGGGAAGTCACCACTTGCACCCCGGTGTCCGATAACTATTGGTGCGCTGCCGTCGAGAGTATTAAAATCATTGAGGTTAGGATTTTGGGGCGCTCGTACTTCGTCGGCAACAATAGCATCCCGAACGGGAACTCCTGTGCGTGCGAAGTCGGTAAAGAAACCATCTGCACCAATATCTATTAGTTGCTCGAATTCTGCTTCGGGAGTTTGAGGTCTACCGTCTTCGGTCAGAGTTAGAAAACGTTCTTCATCCCGCAAAGTATAGGGGTGAACCTGTAAACCTGCATCGTGTGCATCCTCAATAAAGGAAGTAATTTCTCCTGTTAACTGAGACCTGATTTCTGCTTCTCCGTCTCCGTCTGCATCGACTGGAGTATCCAGAGATTCCCGCAACAGAATGTTATTCTTCCAAGGTCCTGCACCTTCTGCATAAAGGTTGCCAATAACTTCTAGAAATTCTACACTGTCGAGGTCTGCATAAACTGTATTTTCAGAGAGAGGAACTTCTACTGCATCTATGAATTCTTCACCGTAAATATCTACTAAGTTGTTACCTTCAGCGACATTAAAACGGATATCGAAGGGGAAGGAGAACCCAGCTTCAGGATTAGCTCCTTCAGTAGTATTTCCATATAGTTGAACTAAAGGAATATCTCCGAGTTCTGCATCATCTAATTGTCCTTGTAAGTCAATTAAGTTAGCAAATTCAAAGGACTGGATGAAAATACGATCAGGGTCGGTAAAATCTGTATCTTGCAGGGTTTGAATTAAGGGTTCTTCTAAAGATAAATTCTGTTCGTCAAAGAATGTAGGGTGTTTGGTTTCTGGATAGATACCAACTTGAACACCTGTTTCTGCTTCTACTCTTTGAACGAGTTCGATGACTTCTTCTAATGTCGGAATCTCAAATAACCCATCAAAGTTAAGGTCGCGGTAGTCACGAGATTGAACGGCGCGTAGTTGTTTGATTTCTGCAAGAGTAAAGTCTTCAGCAAAATAACCAGTTGTTTCTTCACCGTCAAGAATTTTGGTGCTTTGGCGTTCTGAACCGAATACTTCAGAAACGTTAGTGGTATCATCTAGCAGTGGTTCGTGACGAGCGATAAGTACACCGTCAGAAGTAGTTACGAGGTCGGGTTCGATGAAGTCTGCACCTGCGGCGATCGCCGCTTCATAAGCTGCTAAAGTATGTTCGGGTAAGTCTCCACTTGCACCTCTGTGGGCAATAACTAGAGGATCTTGGCCGTTAAGAGTGTTGAGTTCGATCGGGTTTGGTGTGGCAATAGGAGCTTCTAGTAAAGTTCCCGTACTATCGAAGTGTAAAATGTAAGGCCCAAATTCGTCTCCGATCCAAATATCTCCATCATTATCTATAACAAAAGATTCAATATCAAAGTCTGCTCCAGTTAAGAGGCGATCGCTTGTATCTTCATTGACAATATCAAATGGTATAAGATTATTAGGATCTGCTAGTTGAATAAAATCTTGAATTTCAACGCTAGTATCACCATCTTCTGCTCCAGCAAAGTCGGGGTCAACTTGATATAGTCTGAGCAAATAATCTGCACTATTTCCTTGAGAACCGAAACCGTTATCAGAGAGAAACCAATAAGTACTGCCATCTTCGCTACCAGGAGCAAATTGAACGCCACTAAATCCTTGTACTGGTTGACTATCGAATGGTGTTTCTCGATTATCTGTATTAATGAAGTTCCCTGATGGGGGACCTGCTGCAAATGTGTCTGCTGGTAATACAGCAAAGCCTTTTAATTCTGCCATTTGATACTCCTCTCACCTGAAAATTTACATTGATGTTTTAGATTGATTTTCTATTTGGAAATTTGATAAAAAATAGAAAGATTTTATCTAAGGCATGAAAATAAAGTCAAGAAATATGCCTCGTAGTTGATTTTTAGGAATCAATCTAAATCAAAATGTCTGAACAAGCTGAAATGTCTATTTGACTCTTTCAACTTTGCTCTATAAATAAATTGGAAATTTTTACTAATTCCCATGACATCTTATTGGGTGAACATTAAATAAATATTTCCAGGAGGTTAAGAAAAGATTTATTTTCGGTTAAATAAATAAAAAAATAGTTTTTTTACAGAAAAGAAGTATTTTATCTATATTTTTTAGGCTACAAAAAGAAAACAGGACGTACACAAAAGACGAAGTTATACATCATTTGTAGTGGGTTAATACCAATTTGATAAATATTTGCTACATTTTCTGAAGCGGGGGAGTAGGGGAGTGGGGGAGTGGGGGAGTGGGGGAGAATTAAACATAAGAATAATTAACAATAACTGGCGTGCTAATTATCAAGAAAATTATTAGCCAGTTATTGTTAATCACTTAATAATTGAAGTGTCACTTAAGTATAGGATTCTTTTTTTAAATTGGTATAACGGCCGTTAGCTCCTACCATAAGTGATGGTTATAGGTAAGTCCTGAAAAAGTTTAGTATAGGTATTTCAGCAAAATTAATTGTGTATGAACTTCTCTGTATGTAACGTTTAGAGAGGAAATTATATACAAATTTTTTGGCACTACTACTTAACTTAGTTATAAAAATTAAGTTAGTCGCTTAACATCAAAATTTTTTTGCTAAATTTCATGGAAATACTAAATAATTTTGGTGAACTGAAAAATGACTAACTTGATAAATATTGTTTTTTTGTAAATCAAGAAAAATTAGTATTTTAGGTGAATTTATATCAACCTACTGCCATGGCAGGAAATGTTGTAATGTCTGACTATAGAAATTTGCACCTCAGCTATCAGTCTAATTTTTTCTCTGTGGAAAAACATAGAGATAACTTAACTTGTAGCGTAAGCATTCAGCCATTAGTAGTAAGCTATTTCTTTGGAAGGTTACACAAACAGCAATTAATAATGAATAATTACTTGTAAGGTTGGGGAAGGAGACTTTGGCAGTAACTTTTTATTCTTTCTCAATTTCTCAATTGCTTTTACCTTTCCCAACATTAATAGCTGATAGCTGACGGCTGAATGCTTAACTTTTAGCACTTCGCTTTCTACTGAGAATAAGGGCAAAATACAATTTTAAATTTTAACTTATTGCCATCAATTAATAAGTATTAAAAGTCACAATTTTGAATCAAATATTTGAAATTATTAGTAAATACATTTTGCTTTGAAGAAGGAAAAAGTGGATGAGGACTCAAATCACAAGCAATTTTAAAAACCGTATAGATGGCAGAGTATTAAACCAAAAAGAAAAAGATAAAAATATGGAAATCTTTATTGCTAGAATAAAATTAAACTATTATAAATCCTCTTTTTCTAAAAGCGCAGCGCCAAAAAAATGCTTACTCAAAAAAAATTCCTAAACCACTATGGTTATACCAATTAACTTTAAGAATTTCACAAATAGTTTCAAACTTTAAATGTTAAATAATTGCCTGAAACTATTGTATTGTCAAAGTTTTTAGTCATCTCAAATCTAACTTCTGACTTCTAACTTCTAACTTCTGACTTCTGACTTCCGTTTCCCTGATTCCTCTCTTGATGCACTACCAGGTACTTCTAGTCTCTGATAAAGGAGCT
>NZ_JAAHGK010001430.1:0-1815 GCF_010672505.1 Okeania sp. SIO2B9
GGAATCAGGAGTCAGGAGGAAAAAGAATTTAGAAATATTTTTGCTCTACCTGAAGATGAAACATTTTTTTATACCGAATTAACGGGATGTGATGTCAAACAATAATTGGTTATTTACTAACATTAAAAAGTCCAGAAAACCTTCTTACTTGTTGCCTCTTGCCTTTGACTTTTTGCCTAAAAGCGACCATGTTTTTTACGCAACTCAAATGAAATTAGTATATATCTAAATCTCGATCAAATTACTACCAAAAGTCTTAACTAGATATGTTATCCAAAATATATTGCCAAGCATTCAGCAGTCAACTATCAGCTTTATAGAGTTGAAAATGTAGTAGAAGTTAAACTAATGTTTGCTTCATTCATTAAAAAGCTGTTTGCGTAGCATTCCGTAGGATGAACTGACCGCTAATAGCTGTTTGCGCAGCATTCCACAGGAAATGCTTACATATATTATTAACTAGGTATCTCACAAAAACCAACATAGTACAAAAGATTGTCCGAGATTTGTTTGATAAATAATCTTTGAATTTGCAACATACTTTAGCTTAATATAGTCAAGTATGAAAAAATCTATACTTAACTGTGAATGTAGTAGAAAAACACCAAAAAGCCAGAGAATATTTGGCCCAAGGTAAAATGGATAGAGCGATCGCTCTGTGTCATCAAATTATAGAGGTAAAACCAGACTTTATTCCAGCTTATCAGACTGTGGGAAATGCTTTAGAAATTCAAGGTAATTTAAAAGCTGCAATTAATTGGTATTTTAAGGCATTAAAAATTCAGCCAAACTTAGCTGAATTATACAAAATGATTGGTAATTTATACTCTCGACAAAAGCAGTGGGATGAGGCGATCTTCAGTTACCAAAAAGCTATAAAATTACAACCAAATTTAACAGAAGTGTATGAAAATTTAGGGGATATTTTTCGGCAGCGTTATCAGGATAATTTAACAGCAGCATTGAGTCATTATCGTCAAGCAATAGATTACGATCCTCAGAATGAAAGCAACTACCATAAAATCTTAGAAACTCAACCCTATCATCCAGAAATATGTTGTCGTTTAGCTAATATCTTATTTAGAAAAAATAAATTAAGCTCTGCAATTATTTTTTATCAAATTGCCCTAATAACTGAACCAGAAAATCCAGAAATTCATTTTAATTTAGGCAAAATATTGACAGAGCAAGGCGATATTCAGCAAGCAATTTATGAATATCAACTTGCCTTAGAAATAGAGAAAAATAATCCAGAGATTTATCTAAATTTAGGAATAGTTTTGGCAAAAAAAGAAAGATGGTCAGAAGCGATCGCCTCTTACCGTCGTACTATTGAAATTAATCCCAAGTTAGATTTAGCTTACAACTATTTAGGAGAAGCTTTAACAAAAGTGGGGGAATTAGAAGAGGCAATCTATGTTTTTGAGCAAGCAATAAATCTCAATCCCACCTCACCTTTATTTCATAAAAATTTAGGAGATGCTTTAGCAAAGCAAGGAAAAATAGATGAAGCAAGTGTCGCTTATAGTCGTTTTATTGAATGCTGAAGAAGGAAGAGGGAAGAGGGAAGAAGGAAGAGGGAAAAATATTGCTTTTTCTGAATTTTAAGCTGAAGAAGTAAGAGGGAAGAAGGAAGAGGGAAGAGGGAAAAATATTGCTTTTTCTGAATTTTAAGCTGAAGAAGTAAGAGGGAAGAAGGAAGAGGGAAAAATATTGCTTTTTCTGAATTTTAAGCTTAAAATTCAGAAAAAGCAGTATTTTTCCCTCTTCCTTCTTCTTTCTTCCTTCTTCAGCTTAAAATTCAGAAAAAGCAGA
>NZ_JAAHGK010001431.1:0-1814 GCF_010672505.1 Okeania sp. SIO2B9
TGCAATAATATTTCTCAAAGTGAAATATTATTGCATTTTTCACTGTCTGAGTATTGGTCAAACAAAAAATATTAACTGTTCGTATAACTATATTATTTTTCAAAATTTTTCTGAGAATATTAACTTAACTGAATTACCTGTACTAATTTATTGCTTATTCTTGGCACAACTTAAATAGATATAACTCATCTGGCAGCTCAGAGGCCACATCTAAATCAACACTTTTAGGAACAAATAAAACCATACCAAATTCACATTTTTCAGTTGAACATTTGTCTGGTCGTGCAGTAATCCGATAATTACTGTTTTCCGTGGGAGTAAAAGAGATTACTGGTATTCCATCCTGTTTTTTATCATTCGCTATTTTCTCACCCTTTTGATTTTTAAGGGTTAAATTTAAGTCATTACAATTATCATCACATACCCCTAAAATACTGTAGGAGGTATTAGAAGATAATTTGGCTGTAAAAGGAACTTCTACTCTTTCTTTCACTTTTCCAATTAGTGGCCAGAAAACCAGTTTTTTGCCAGCTCTTTCTTGTTGTTCTACTGTCTCTTTAAGTTTACATATTACTTGTTCTTGTTCAACACTAAGTTCAACACTGGCAGCAGTTGCAACAATTGCACTGCCTAATACCAAACTAACTCCACCTAAAACTAATTTTTTGGTATCCATTAGATTTACTCAAATAAAGATTCTTAGTAAACTACAGTCAGGAGTTTAACATATCTCTTGCACAATAAAAACTTTTTATAGGGAACAGGGAACAGGGAACAGGGAGGAATAATTGATAATTTAGGGAGTAGGGAGTAGGGAGTAGGGAGTAGGGAACAGAGAGAAATAATTGATAATTTAGCGATAATAATTGATTTTATTTTTGATTTTTTTGGAGATACCTATTCCTTTTACAAAGAGTCTCTTAGGTAGCACTTCAATTATTAATTAATTAACACAAACAGGATCGTCTTTTTGATAATTAGCACCCTAGAAGGGTATTAATTATGATTATGTTTATTTCTCTTTACGGACATTGCATGCAACTCCCTACTCCCCTACTAAAAAAAAGGCGTTGCTGAAATGTTAATCTAAAAATCATTATCAATCAGCATCGCCCAAGAAAATTATGTAAAGCCATTGTTTATTTCTCCCCTACTTCCCTACTCCCCTACTCTTCCACTCCCCTACTGGTATTATTTGGTCTCCATCCAATTTTTTCTTGCATGAATATCTACTATGAGTGGTACTTTTAAATCTATGGCATTTTCCATTGTAGATTTAATTACCTGCTCCAATTCTTCCCACTCTAATGATGGAACTTCAAATACTAATTCATCATGGACTTGTAATAATAATTTTGCCTGATAATTTGCCAATATTTTATGGAATTTTATCATGGCAATTTTAATAATATCTGCACTTGAACCTTGAATAGGCGAGTTAGCTGCTGCCCTTAAAAGTTGAGCATCATTTTGACTTAAACGTTTAAATTCATCTAGGTTAATTTCTTCTGGTTCCGTACCTTTTAAATCTCGGATAGTTTTAGATTCAAATTCAAAATAACGCCGACGACCTAATATTGTTTCTACATAACCTTGAGCGATCGCTTCTTTTTTTAACTTCCCTAAATACTCAAATACTTGAGAATATTTTTGTTTATATCTGTCTAAAAATTGTTTACTTTCTTTGACACTTATTCCGACAGACCTTGCTAATTTTTGTGCCCCCATGCCATAAATTACGCCAAAGTTTATTGTCTTACCGACACGACGTTCATCTGATGTAATTTCTGCTTTTTCAAATAATAGTTTGGCTA
>NZ_JAAHGK010001432.1:0-1810 GCF_010672505.1 Okeania sp. SIO2B9
GATAAAGGTTTTAGCGTTTTAGCGTTGAAAAAAGTACCAACTTTTTGGTGGAAAAAGCTCATGCATGCTGGTATTTTAGGATGATTATGGCAGAAAAATTGAGAGACAATTCTTGCTCCTACCTCCTGGCTCATTCCCATTTCTCCTGTCTCCTGTCTCCCCCTCCTGGGAGGAGGGACGGGTTGTCTCCTACAAAGAGCAAAAAGACTTTCCATACGCAGACCCTAATTATTTATAAACGCACCCTACTGGAGCGACACACTACAAGTTTGGCACTATTTTACCTGTATCATGGCGCTACAATAATGAACTACGGTATTATGGCTCGATAATATTGAGATTACTTTTAACTTTTAATATCAAATCCGTTTAATTGGACATAAAAAAAATCTTCAATCGCCATAACTACGTTTATCTTTGTAATTCTTTCTCCTCCTGACTCCTGAGGACTGACTTCCCCTCCTGGGAGGGGTTAGGGCAAGAAAGGGGTGGGTTGACTCCTCCTAACTTAACCATTCTATGGCTGTTTAACCGGATTTGATATAACTTATTATGTTAACTCCAGGACAAATCTTAAAACAACGTTACCAACTACAAAAACAACTAGACCGTACTATACCAGTATTTGTAGGTTGGGTTGAGGTAACGTAGCTTGCTTCCCGTAAGGGTAACCCAACATAAACGGAAAACGTAAAGGTGTTGTTGGGTTTCACTGTCGTTCTACCCAACCTACTTTTATCAAGTTCAAAACTTCCCAAACAGCGATCGATCCCCAAGCAAACCATCAATGGCAACTGATAACTGATAACTGATAACTGAAATAGCGTTGGCGGAGCCTAGCGGCAGCTATATCGCTCCCCAACCAAACTATCCATTAACCAACCCAAACCAACAATAATATAAAACCCAGATAATCCCTATACTCAACTCAAGGAAAGACTTTAAACCTTTGGGGGTTAATTATCAATTATCCATTATCAATTATCCATTATAAATAGCTATCTGCCCATTCACGGACCCGACTATGGGCTACTGAAACCCCCTGACGACGATAATCCTCAAGAGCTAATTTACTTTGCTGAACCATTTCTTCTTCCGTCAAAGAGATAAAATTTAACGTTGAATCTATCTCTCCGTAATCTAGTAATTATTCTGTTTTTTTATCGGATTCATCTATCAGTAATTCCTCAAAATATTCTAAATTACCAGATGAATTTACTAGCCATTTTCGGAGCAGATTTTTCACTTGCTCTCCCGATAGTAGGTCCAGGCGTTCTAATATTTTCTGTCTGAGATTATTTGTTGTCATAAATATCCAGATTAAATTATCATCTATAGTATACCATAAATCATAGAAATTATAGGAAATATATAACCATGACATTTATTAGCCCTAAAACCGACTTTGCCTTGAAAAAAATATTTGGTTCTGTTCACAGTCAAAAAATCCTGATTAGCTTTCTCAATGCCATAGTTTATAACAATCAAAATGTTATTCAATCTCTAAAAATAATTAACCCCTATAACCCTGGAGTTACTAACACCATAAAAGAGACTTATTTTGATGTCAAAGCACTTTTAGATAATGGCTCTACCGTTATTATTGAAATGCAAATATTGAACGTGGCAGACTTTAAAAAACGAGTAATTTATAACTTAGCCAAAGCTTATGGAAATCAATTAGATCGTAATGTTGGGCAAGGTTATATTATGTTGCAACCTTTTATAGCTTTAACAATCGCGGATTTTGTTTTGTTTGAGGATATTGATAAAATGATTACTAAATTCAGATTTAAAGAAGAGAAAGAAT
>NZ_JAAHGK010001433.1:0-1809 GCF_010672505.1 Okeania sp. SIO2B9
TCTCCAGGTAATGCGTAGGGAAAAAGAAAGAGGACTTTCCACTGCAGTCATTCGTGGTTGGCAAGTAGCAAAAGGAGAAATATTGGGAGTAATAGATGCAGACTTACAACATCCTCCAGAAACTCTCTTAAAACTATTGATAAAAATGGAGCAAGGTGCTGACTTAGCAGTGGCTAGTCGTCACTTTGAGGAAGGAGGTGTCAGTGAGTGGAATATTATTAGAAGATTATTGTCTCGTGGCGCTCAAGTTTTGGGATTAATTATTTTACCTGGAGTCGTAGGGAGAGTCTCAGATCCCATGAGTGGCTATTTTATGGTCCGCCGAAAGGCGATCGCAGAAAAAATTCTTAGGCCAGTAGGGTACAAAATTTTGATTGAAGTTTTGGGCCGAGGCAGTATTTGTTGGGTGGGAGAAGTGGGGTATGTATTTAATGAACGTTTAGAAGGGGAAAGTAAAGTTACCTGGAAACAATATATAGAATATTTACACCACCTACTAAATTTAAGGTTGGCTAGATGGCCTAGTCGATTTATCTGTTTCGGTACAGTTGGTTTTATTGTTTTTAATATATTCTCGCTGTGAACCATATTAGTCTAAGACCAAATATCACGCATTTTTGTTACATTTTCTTGAAAGCAAAGAGTAGGGAGTAGGTAAATAACGAATCAGATATATTTACTTCATACAAATAATTGCTAAAAACATTACTGAACGTGACTTATTACTTAATAACTGAAGTATTCAATAACCATGGGATGATTTTTAGGAATTGTTATCAGACTACTTCAAAAATTAATAATTAGGGTTTGCTGAAAAGTATTTTAGTAGGGGTAGGAGACAGGAGACAGGAGACAGGAGACAGGAGAAATGGGAACTTAGAGGAAGTAGGAGCTAAGTTTTGTCCCTTGATTTTTCTGTCCAACTATGCGCCTAAAATACTAACTTTTTGAGCGTTTTAGACTGAAACAGGCGCACTTTTTTCGTTCCCAAAAAGGCTAAAGTCTTTATATGTCAATGCTTTTATATTTAATCAGCAAGCCCTAATTAATTATTAACAATGACCTTTACTTGAAAAGAATGAGGATTGATGAAAAGGAAAAATTTTTCTTGTTTGGTGCTTGTAGGGCGACAGTCCGTGGCGCAGTCAATCAGATACTTTAAACCTTAATTATTAGGTAACATATATATATAAGTTAGAACTTACGCATTGCATTTTTTAGTTATGAACATTGTATTTAGTATAGCACTATAGTTTAACTAAATTTATGTAATGTTTTTGCGTAAGTTCTATAAGTAAAAGAAATTTATAAATTATTCATACTCCTTGTTGCCTCCCTTGATTACTAACAGACTTTAAAACAGATGTAGTATAAGTAGTTTTTCATCCCTGAAAGACAGGGCATTCAAATTCCCAATTACTCTTGGGCAATGATTTTTGGTAGTCCCACCATACCACATAAGACTTTTCTTCTAAGTCTTTAATTTGATCAATAGATACCAACATTGAATCACTCAAACGCACTACCATCTCTCCATTCAAAAGCGCCTGTCGCCATTGTTTTCCTGTCTTCCAAGCATAATATTTGACTCCACTCCAACGAGGATTAACTGGGTATCCGGCAAACCCAGAACGCAATGCAGGAATATAAGCGCTTCTGAGTTGAGTATGAACCAATATTCCTTCCTCTAGTTTAACTACTTTCAGATTTTGATGATCTTGCTTAAACACGGGACTCACCTCCTGCTTGAGAATATGCTTAATTTTTCTTAACTTATCAGACTACAGCCATTATATCACTGAGAATAGA
>NZ_JAAHGK010001434.1:0-1805 GCF_010672505.1 Okeania sp. SIO2B9
TTAATTAAGGTGGGCAAATGTGAGTTGATTGATGATCTGTATCTATAGTTAAAAATTTGCTCATTTTACTACTATGAAACTGCAATACTAATATGATAATATAAAATAAAAAAAATATTGTTCCACCTTAAACCTTATGTGTGCTGGATGATTCTCTAGAGGAATAGTATTTTTTATGGCTGGAATCCTGAGAGATAATTGGCAGCAAGTTAGAGAAAGGGGTAATTTATTTGATGATCGCTTTTGTTGTTATAATTATGGCCAATGTCTAGTCAGGAGGACTCTGGAGAAACTATATTATGTCCCCTGATATCGTTATGTGTAAAATCAAGGACGAATATCTACAGGAAATTTAAGTTTTTCAAGCTTTTAAGCCTTCTTCCCTCTTGCTTTTTCCTTAACTTCACGCTGACAATACCGATACTACCGGACATGATATTTTTATAAAAAATCCTACACATTCGGACATGATATAATCAGATAGATAATAATTTTTGAAGCTTTCAATATAGCTAATTTATTATCTGAGAATATCAATAGCCTCTATCAGTTAAGGGGCACTTGTACAAGTGTAACATACTTTTTAATAAATTGTATGACCTAAATTTTGAAGCCAGGAAATATAGTTTATGCTCAATGCTTTTCAAAGGTTTATTTACCCTATTAAACAAAAAGGAATATTTCCTATTTTATTGATTCTTCTCTTAGGGTGTTTTTTGTACTTTTACAGAGTAAATTTCCGAGGTCTATGGATAGATGAATTTATCAGTGTTTTAGATGGGCGCAAGGTGTCTTTTAATAAAGGCAGGCTACTCTACTATGCTCTTTTAAATCCATGGATGAAGATTTCTGATAATGAGGTATGGTTAAGAGTTCCAGCTATTATTTTTGCACTGTTATCTGTATATATAATTTATAGATTAGGTAATGACTTTTTTAGCAAAAAAGTTGGTCTTCTTGCAGCATTTTTACTAACTATTTCTCCATTATTTATTAATCATGCTCAAGAAATTAGATACTATACAATGAGTGTTTGCCTAGGGCTTTGTGGCTGTCTTGGTCTTGGACATTCTCTGAAGTACCCAGATCAAAAACTTCCACGATTCATATGGGTTGTTGGTAGAATTTTATCCTTTTACACTACACCTTTAAATGCAGCTTTTTTGCTACCAGATATTCTGATTTTATGGCTTAAGTTTAAGTTTAAAATTTCTAGATTAATCAGTTATCTCGTTCTATATTTAACAATCATTATTGCTAGTATTCCTGTAGCTATTTCTGTGAAAAGTGATTCAGGATCGCACCGAGTGATGTTACCAACTCCTGGTGTGAGAGAAATCTTCCGAGAGCTAAGAATAATGACTGTGTTTGCTCATCCACCACCGCTACCTTATATACCATTATTGATTCAAGTTGTAACTTTAATTATTGCTACAGTTATTCTTGTAGCAATAATTCAAAAACCTCGCACTCAAGAAGTTATATGGGTAGCTTTATGGGGAATTATACCTGCTGCATCTATTTTTGTTTTTTCTAATATATTTTACTCGATATGGAACAGTCGTTACCTAATAATCTCTCAGCCATACTTTATACTACTTGTGGCAATTGGTTTTTTTAAGGTTTTCGATTGGCAAAAAATAATTGGATTAGTGCTGGCCGTAATATATATGTTGACCGTTAGTTTAGGTTTAGTAACTTATTATACAAGTTCAAAGCGATACATGGGAGCATCAGACCACTACAGACCAGTAGAGAACACGTCTGAACTAAAGACACCGTAGCGGCAATAGATCGTATGCCGT
>NZ_JAAHGK010001435.1:0-1804 GCF_010672505.1 Okeania sp. SIO2B9
TGGAAAATTACATGGGGATTCGCTCCCCCAAGTAATGCGTGAACACCCCCGTTGACGGTGGGGTATTAAACCCACAAAGAAAATGATAAAATCACTTATATTTTAATGTTTAAGGAATATAAGCCTTCAAAGTATAGATGTTACAGCAGATTCCAAGTATATGAAGTACAAATATTAATGATCAAACTTTTGTAGTGCGGACATCTTGCCCGCCACAGCGATACCTCACTGAGATGAAATCCGCTGTATCAAGTCAGTATCCCCTATAAATTACGTAATTTTGCTAAAGTTAAGCTGTATTGTAGAAAAATTCCTCAAGACAATAATGGAGATAAAAGGTGCAAATTACTAAACGTAACATCGAGTTAAAAGTTGATGATAGTTTAATGCGTGTATATGTAGCAACTCCTAAACCGGAAGGAGTTTATCCAGGTATTGTATTCTACAGTGATATTTATCAATTGGGAAGTCCGATAATTCGTCTAGCTAATTATTTAGCTGGTTATGGTTATGTAGTAGCTGCCCCAGAAATTTTTCATCGTACTGAACCAGTGGGTCTAGTCATTGAGCCAGATGACCTGGGGCGAATGCGGGGTAATGACAATGCACGTCGAACTAAAATAGCTGAATATGATGCGGATACCAGAGCTGCGATCAAATTTCTTAAAGCAGAAAGTTCAGTTGCTGAGGATAAAATAGGTGCTATGGGTTTTTGTATTGGTGGGCATTTAGCATTTCGGGCTGCTTTTGAGAAAGAGATCAAAGCCACTGTTTGTTGTTACCCGACTGGTGTTCCCAGTGGCAAGTTAGGTAAGGGAGTCGCTGATACAATTAAACGAGTGAATGAAATTCAAGGTGAGATAATGATAGTATTCGGCACTCAAGACCGTCATACACCAGAAGGCGATCGCCAAACCGTAGCTCAAGCTTTGGAACAAGCGAGTATAGCTCATCAAATTTTCTTATATGAAGCGGAACATACTTTTATGCGTGATGACGGTTATCGTTATGACTCCGCTGCAACTACTTCAGCTTGGTCTCAAATAATACCTTTCTTTAATCGTGTGTTTGAAAATTAATCAAAGAAAACACTATTTTAGTTAATTAATGATAATTGGCGTTGCTGAATCAAGCTATGAAACCTCAATTTGGCAAAATCTAAAATCCTTTTAAGTTAATAGTTAAGTGATTCGCGTGCGCGATCCGTCCCGAAATTGCTATTAAAGAAAATCATAGCAACGCATCAGCAACGCCCCATAATTTAGTATATCTTGGGTAAAACACAGTGAAACAGAAAGTTCACTTTTCCCCAGCTACGATCGCCAAACCTATTCTTAGTAAGAATACGAGAACTCTTTATGCAGATACCTTATCTGGGAAATATTTCTTGAGTTTTTGCAACTTTGGAGGAATGGAAAATGCACAATAAGGTTGATTAGGATTCTTGTTAAAATAGTTTTGATGGTACTCCTCAGCTCTATAATATTCCTTCAAATCAACCACTTCAGTAACGATCGGACTATTAAACGTGCCATTATTATCCAAAGTCGAAATAACTTCTTGAGCAATATCTTTTTGTTCTTGGGAGTGACACATAATAATTGAACGATACTGAGTACCAACATCATTCCCCTGTCTGTTAAGTGTTGTGGGGTCGTGAGTCACAAAAAATATTTCTAATATTTCACGCAGTGATATTTTCTCAGAGTCAAAAGTGACTTTTACTACCTCAGCATGGCCTGTTTTTCCAGAACATATAGATCTATAGTCAGGATTCTTAGTATTTCCTCCAGCATAACCAGAT
>NZ_JAAHGK010001436.1:0-1804 GCF_010672505.1 Okeania sp. SIO2B9
TAGGGTGCTGACTACGTTCTGAGCCTAAAAGGGAATCAAGGTACTCTCCACGACGATGTTAAGCAGCTTTTCGACTGGGCCTGTAAAACCGACTTTAATGACATTGACCATGAAGCCTATCAGACGATTGACAAAGGGCATGGGCGCATCGAGCTCAGGCGCTACTGGCTCCTCGATAAAGTTGAACATCTAGAAAATGCCGAGCGATGGAAGGGGCTCAAACGGGTTGGCATGATTGAATCAGAACGACGTATTGACGGACGGCCACCGACGACAGAACGGCGTTACTATCTTACGAGTTTGGATGGGGGTATAGAGCGCTTTGCCTACGCCAGTCGGGGGCACTGGGGTGTTGAGAACAAGCTGCATTGGAGCCTGGATGTCGTCTTTCACGAAGATGACTCACGCATCCGCAAAGGCCATGCCCCCGAGAACATGACTACCATCAGAAAGATTGCCCTCAACTTGCTCGCAAAAGAATCGTCCAAAGGTTCTAAAAAGGCCAAACGGCTCAAGGCTGGATGGGACAATGACTTCCTCGTTCGCGTGCTACTCGCTTGAGTATGCGTTTGCCCTGTGAGCGACCCCTGTCGATATGAACCGGGCGTCAACCGGAGTTATCAGGACTTTGCCACTCACTATCAGATTGCGGTTATCCCAGCTAGACCCAAGGCTCCCCGAGATAAGGCCAAGGTGGAAAAAGCCGTCCAGGAAGTGGAACGGCAAATCTTGGCCCCATTACGTCACCAATCATTCACCAGTTTTACGCAGCTCAATGAGGCCATGCGCCCCTTACTTAAACAGCTCAATGACCGGACGATGTATGCCTATGGCATCTCTCGCAGAGAACTGTTTGAGCGCGTTGACCAGAGTGAGCTGAAACCATTACCCAAGCTCCCATTCGTCTTTGCCAGTTGGAAAACAGCCAAGGTCAATCTGGATTACCACATTGAGGTAGGACGCCATTATTACTCGGTGCCCTATTGGTATGTGCGGCGAGAGGTCAGTGTCAAAACCACCGAGCAACTGGTGGAAGTCTTCTTTGAAAACCAACGCATTGCGGTTCATTCACGCTCAAACCGTCCCTATTGCCATAGCACGCTGGCTCCTCACATGCCGCCAGACCATTGGGCCTATAAACAACAGTCCAAAGAGTCATTCCTGGCGTGGGCCCATCAGATTGGGCCACAGACCAAAGCTCAGGTTGAGACCATCTTTGATAGTAAAGAGCATGACGAACAGGCCTTTCGCTCCCTGAAAGGAATTCAAGGCTTGTCGTCTCACTACGGAACGGACCGATTAGAAGAGGCCTGTCATCGAGCCAATGTGTTGGGGATGTCTGGCTATAAACGCCTCAAACATATTCTGCAGCATCAGCGGGATAAAACACCCGCTCTGGTAGACGTTCCTATCTCACCAGGGATGACTCACGACAATGTCCGAGGCGACGCCTATTACAACTGACGCTATTCATTACCCACGATTCCCTCATGCAACAAACGATTGACCAACTCAAAGACCTGAAGCTATATGGCCTACTTGAGGCCTGGTGTGAACAACATGAACAAACCACTTATCACGACCTGGGGTTTGATGAACGGTTCGCTCTGCTTGTCGAGCGTGAGCATATTCGACGTCAAAATCAACGGCTCAAACGACGCCTTAAACAGGCTCAACTCTTTGTCGGAGCCACGTTGTCAGAGGTTGATTTTCAGGTGGCACGAGGCCTCAAAAAAACGCAATTCCTCGATTGGGCTCAAGGGCAATGGCTTACTCAGCATCTCAACTTAATCTTGGTTGGGCA
>NZ_JAAHGK010001437.1:0-1801 GCF_010672505.1 Okeania sp. SIO2B9
CAACAGCTCATCTGGGGGAATAAAAGACCGATAATACAAGACTTTTAGCTATTGGACAGTTCTTGTAATTTGTAAATATGCCAGCGCACATTGCTATAATGCAGAGATGGAGAAATCATCTTTAGAGAATAGTTGAAATTAGGTAATTTCAAATCAATTTTCTTTGAGGGAAATAGGCGATCGCTAACTCTTCCCTCCTGACGACTGATAACTGATAACTGAAATTGGCGATCGCTCCCAATTGCCACTATTCCAAATATGTGCTAAAAAATTTACATCAATCTTTATAATAGTGTATAATTAACCTATTTTTTTGTCAGCTATGGACAGAAAACTTAACATTACTATTCCAGAAGCAACAATGCAATTAATTGAGGAAACAATGCCTCAAGAAAATCTGGAGCAATTAATTAATAAAGCTCTAAATTTTTACATCAAGCAAAACTTATCAGAAAATCTCAAAGAAGAACTACGCATCGGAGCGATAAAACGAGCAAAACGTGACTTGCAATTAGCCGAAGAATGGTATGAACTAGAAGAATAAGCATGGGAAAAAATAAATCAATAAATCCTCTATTCCCCTAAAAACACATCCTCATAAATTAAATCTATAGGAAAACTAAAATTAACACTTTTCAACTCAATATTATCCCCTTCCAAATAAGAATAAAACTCCCACACTCCCTTTTCATTCAACCGAAAAGATTCAAGCATTATTTCATTAGCACTCACCAAAACATATTCTTTCAAAGTAGAAATGCGACGATAATTTTGAAATTTTTTTCCTCTGTCAAAAGATTCTGTTCCTGGAGATAAAACCTCAATAATTAAACAAGGATATTTAATCGCTTTTCTTGCCTTTTTATCTCGTTCATCACAACTAACCATTACATCAGGATAAAAAAATAGTCCTTGTTCAGATATTTCCACTTTTGCATCTGCCACTAATACTTTACAACCTTTCCCGCGCAAATGATTTTTTAATGCTGTTGTCAGATTAGCGACAATCTCACTGTGGGGAATAGTTCCCCCAGTCATAGCTATAACTTCACCGTCAATATATTCATATTTAATCGGTTGTTTTTTTTCCCATTCCAAATATTCTTGGGGAGTCATTTCAGTTATCAGTACCTCGTGGAATAAGGAGGCTTGGCATAAGGGGTATTCTCTTTTTTTCTCCTCTTAAAAGGGGAGGCTTTAGACCACAATTTTTCGGTAAGATATTGAGAGTTTTTAATTGCAATCATAATTCATGGATAATGAATAATGAAAACTATCTCTAATTATCAGTTTTTTTGATTAAACATAGCTAATATTAGACTTGTCGCTTTATAACTTCAAAAACCCCCAAAAACCTTGTTATATAAGGATTGTAGCTATTGGTTGCTAAAAAGGCCTTGAAATTATTGCTCTGTCTAGGTTGGAGCGATTTTTTCCCTCTATTTAGCGACAACTCTATTATATAATATAAAAGTCTAAATAGCAAACTAAAACTCAATGGTAGCTAACCAAAATCAATTCTATGTTTCTCCAGAAGACTATTTAGCTGAAGAGCGATAAAGTCCGATTAAAAATGAGTATAGACGGGGCAAAATTTATGCAAGGGTAGGGGCAAAGAAACCCCACATTATTATTACTCATAATTTAGACATATTATTGGGAAATCATCTTCTTGATAATGACTGTATTGTACTTACTTCCGATATTAAAGTTCGACTAGAAGAAGCTAATTGTTATTATTATCCTGATGTGGCAGTAACTTGTGATGAACGGGATTTAAGCTTAACTGAAGACTTTATTC
>NZ_JAAHGK010001438.1:0-1797 GCF_010672505.1 Okeania sp. SIO2B9
TGATTCGTTAAGTAAGGAGGAGTCAGGAGCACCGAGTCAGGAGGAGAGAGAATCACAAAGATGTAGTAGTTATGACGATTGAAGAATTTTTTTATGTCCAATTAAACGGATTTGATATAAGACAGAAAAATACTTTTCCCACTCTTGCCTGTTGCCTGCTATATAGCACTACGCAAATAGGTTAGGACATTTATAAATGCTCAAAGTTAGTCGATTACTTCTGACTTCTGACTTGCGCGTAGCGCTACATTACCCAGGAACGCACCATATTTTAATCGTCTTATCATTACTCCCACTCGCTAAACTCTTACCATCCCGACTAAAAATCACCGAAAATACATCACTTGAATGACCCTTAAGAGTTTCCAACAATTCTCCGGTGACAACATCCCATAAATTAATAATCCCATTACGATACCCACCCACAACAATTTTTCCATCCGGACTAAACGCAACAGACAAAACATCGCTCATACCATATTTCAAATTTTGTATAGGTGTCGAAATAAGCTCCCCTCCATAAACCTGCCATAACTTAATCGTGCCATCCCTACTACCACTAGCTAATGTGCCACCATCTGGACTGAAAACAAGCGATCGCACCCAGTCAGAATGGCCCTTAATTGTAAACAGCTCCTTCGCCTTCTGAAAATCCCATATTTTAATTGTTTGGTCGCGACCTCCACTTGCCAATATCCGACCATCTTTATTGAAAGCAACACTATAAACCCGGTCTTCGTGACCAACCAGAGTAAACCACCGCCTTGCTTTCTGCAAATTCCACACTTCAATTGCCTTATCTCTCCCCCCACTTGCCAATACCTGACCATCTGGACTAAATGTCACTGCATCCACCCAGTCAGAGTGACCGATGAGAGTAAACCAGCGTTTGCCTTTCTTCATATCCCAAATTTCAATAGTCTTATCCCGACTCCCACTCGCTAACATTTCTCCATTTTCACTAAATGCCACAGTTTGTACTGAGTCGCCATGACCAGTCAGGGTATACCAACGTCTACCTTTGTTCACATCCCAAATTTCAATAGTCTTATCCCGACTCCCACTAGCTAAAATTTCTCCATTCGGACTAAATGCTACTGAATTTACCGAGTCAAAATGTCCGGTCAGGGTCGATACACATTTCCAAGTTGACCTTTGTGGTTGAGGAATAATTGTCGGTTGGATAACATGAGGCGGTGCAGTTATAGAATTTTTTGTTTGTCTAATGGGTGTATATGTAGATATTGGCGCTCTGGTGGGGGTAGGAGATGGTGTTGGTCTTCTGGTTGGGGATGGTGTGGGTGGAGAAATATTAGGGAGAGTAGGGAGTTTCTGTTCTGAGTTTAATTCTTTCATTACCTCAGCAGCAGACTGATAACGCATTTTGGGGTTAGTTGCCAGCATTTTATCAAGAATTCTGCCTAACATACTATTAATAGACTGATTCAAATAATCTCGCCACACCCATTTATCTTTCATTACATCAAATAGATCGAAAGGAGATACTTGAGTTAATAAATGAATACAAGTCACCCCCAAACTATAGATATCGCTAGCAAAAATAGCATGACCTCTTACTTGTTCTGGAGCGACATATTCCGGACTGCCAATTATTGTTCCAGGTTGCATTAAAGCAGTTCCAGTAATAACTTTAGCTGCACCAAAATCAACTAATACTAATCGATTTGTATTAGTCATCCATCCTGTAGTTTGTGGTAGAAAATTACGACGAATAATATTTTCTGGTTTGAGATCCCGATGAATTACTTTATGTTCGTGAATAAACTGTAAAACTGG
>NZ_JAAHGK010001439.1:0-1796 GCF_010672505.1 Okeania sp. SIO2B9
TCTCCCCATCCCCCCACACTCCCCATCTCCCCACACTCCCCATCTCCCCATCTCCCCATCTCCCCATCTCCCCATCCCCCCACACTCCCCATCTCCCCACACTCCCCTGCCTAAAACTATACAGATACCATCACAGGTTCCAACTTTGCTATCAACTTCAAAGCAAACTCTTGTTCAAACGCCTCCTTCTTATAATCTAAATTCCACAACTCCAAAGCACAGTCATCTTTAGGGTTAGCTGGCCGTAACCACATATAAAATTCCTGCTTATCTTGGTTGAATTCACATTTCACGTCAGCGATCGCTCCTTTTTGTCGTCGGTCTAAAGCGATCGCTAACCGCAACAACGCACTCAACTGAGATACCATCTGTTGATATTTTTTTGGTAAATTTTGATAATTTTCGTGCTTTTTCTTCGGTAAACTCTTACGGTGATAACGAGCCAAATTAGCAATTACTTCAATCTCAATCTCACTATAACCCAATAATTCTCCATTCCTAATCAAATAATAAGAATGTTTATGGTGGGATGAATGACTCACATATAAACCACAGTTATGCAAAATTCCGGCTGCCCATAATAACTCTCGTTCATCATTCCCCCACTCATGTAGCACTCCTTTAGTTTCGTCAAATAAATTTAGTCCCCAAGAAGCAACCCGCTCGCTACATTCCAAATTGACTTGATATTTTTGAGCAATTTTTAGAGTATTACGCTGGCGAATAGAACTTTGGAAACGGAGGCGGTCGTATATCAAACTATGATTCAACATCCAGTCAACTATTACTCCCTCGCGCAAACTACGTTCGCAAACAGTTATTGACTCCATTCCCAATAAACTCATTGCCTCTTGTAATACTAAAGCACCTGCTAAAATAATTTCCGAGCGCTTCTGTGACATACCCGGTAACTCTTGCCGTTCGGAGACTGATAACTTTTTCAACTTATTAACTAACCCTTCCAACTCAGCTAAACTAAACTGATAACCTGCTAGGGAAGTTGGCGCATTGGCGAATTTTTCACAAGCATGAATATTCGCCAACGCTTCAATGGTGCCAGAAGTACCCACTAACTGTGGTTTTTCACCTTCCTGGATATTAGCTAATAACTCCTCTGTCGGACGTTCCAATAAACCCCTAACGTAAGCTCGCAGATAGGCAAATTCTATTTTGCTAATGGGGTCAGTAGTAACAAATTCTTTGGTCAAACGTACTGCACCTACCTTTGTACTGCTCAGAGTCCGTGGTGCATTACCGTCACCTAATATTAACTCTGTGGAACCCCCACCGATATCAATAATGACATGGGGTTTGTTGTTAAACTCCATTGCTGAAAGCACCCCGAGATAAATCCGGCGAGCTTCTTCTTGACCAGAGATTAAGTTAACATACAAGTCTAACTCATCAGCAATTTTATTGAGAAAAACTGTGCCATTGGGTGCTTCTCTTACAGCACTGGTAGCTACAGCAATAATTTGCTCCGCATTGGCACTTTTAGCAATTTTTTGGAAGCGCTCTAAGGTAGCGATCGCTCTATTCATAATTTCTGCTTTCAAATTACCATTTGCTTCACAGTCTCCGAGTCTTACCGTTTCTTTGTCTCGGTCAATAATTGTAAAAGCGGGTAAAGAGGGGTCTATTTTGACTACTACTAAATGTAGAGAGTTAGTACCCATATCTATCGCTGCCAAGATCCGTTCTCGGTTTTCCGATATCAAGGGTATTTTTACTAAAGGAACTGATGTAACCATATTTTATAAATGTGTTCAAATTTAACAAGTTGCCTAAATTTTAGA
>NZ_JAAHGK010000144.1:0-8766 GCF_010672505.1 Okeania sp. SIO2B9
ATCGCTAAGGGTGATAGAAGGACTTTGGCAATTTTTGGAGATGTCTACTGATGAGTTCCGGCAACTGATGTCATTCTCAAAAGCATTCATGGAGTACAGCAGGAATAACAAGCAAGTTAAAACCCCTGACAATCAGCTTTTTAGCCAACATCATTCCAGAAAAAATTAGGGTAGGGATTGATCATTAACCTCTTGATTTGCGTTGGCGGAGCAAGTGCGGCAGCTACATCGCCTCCTACTATTTATGATTAAGTCTAAATACTTACTCAAGTTTTCCCCTCTATGTGTGCTACATTTTGTAGTGCGGAATGTGGGTTATAATCATTCCAGAGACTAAAACTTTTTTCTCAACTTCTAAGTATCCTGACTTCTTCTTGAATTGTAGAAAATGTCTTACCTTATGCTGTGGCTTTAGACTGTCCACATATATTTTTTAGGATTAATGGCTTAATATAAAATCCGGTTATAGAGTATGTGTTTATCATTATATTTACACTTCAATCTTCCCATCTCTAATTAGGGGATAGCCCCAATCAAGAAAGCTACTTTATATTAGGAACTTGACTAATTTTTATCAGAGCTTGGGGGTATGGCTGATTATTTAATTTAAGGAAGATGCTTTTTATTTCTACTTAGAATTGGTAGTTGTGGACGAGAAGAATTAGGAGGCAAATAATATTCTGGAACAGGAGTAGCTCGATCTATCTGAGAACGCTTTAATAACCAGAAACGTAATATAATTGCTAGTCCTACTGTACCTATGCCAAAACTAAATAAAGACCAACTTGTCCCTAAACCACCAATAACAGCATCAACCGATCCTACTGTTACAAAAAAGCTTGCTACAGGATCTTTTCGATAAGCAGTTTTTAAGATTTTTGGCCATAAAGCGTCGATCATAAGCTTAATTTGATACAACTTAAATTTACTCGTAAGTTTCTTGAATTTCAAGGAATTTAGCTAATTATTTAATAAATTCCCTTTATCCTCTTATAGATATGTATAACTAACTATACTGCCGTATTAAACTTTAAATCAGTAAATTAGTTTTGATTTTTTCTTAAATATTCAATATTGAGCAATTAATACAAAATTATAATAACCTGGTATTTCGCCAAAATTACAATTCATATATTGAGATTGCCAAGGTGAATAGTGGATTAATTGCTACATAAAACTAATTCTCACTCTAGGAATAGTCTAGATTAATGCAGTATAATTGCAAACTAGATAGAAATTGTTGGTAAGTTGTTGACAATATTAGGCTTACCAACAACATGACTTTACCATATCTTTATTTTGACACTCTCACCGTTAAATAAGTGCGATTATAACGTGAGATTCTTGTATCTTAGATTCTTAACTAGGTAACAAATCAAATAAACTGAGTTTTACCCCCACTACTACCATCTCCAGAAGCTTTTTTGCTCCGTCTTTACCCTGAGATTACCTGAGCGCAGGCGGTGCGCTTTGATCGAGCTATATGTCCCATGGCTATTGATAGGATTATAACGCCAAAAATGTGCGCGCGTATTGCTCAATTATTTTTCTGGTTGAAATTTATGAGGGGCTGTCTGCGTACGTTTCCCGCGCAGTTTATAGACCCCGTATCACCGTTAAATAACTGCGATTATAACGGCTCGATCTCTTTCAACATTTATTATGATACATAGACTTTTGTATTGGTTTAACCTCTATCCCTATTATATATAGTAGCTCTCTATAATTTAGGTATAGCTAAAACTTTAATTGAGACCTAACCAAGATAGTAAACCTTCTCCAGTCAAGTATTCAATTGCCAGAGTTAATACAAAGCCAATCATAGCTGCTCTACCATTCAGACGTTCTGAATATTGGTTAAAACCGAATTTTGGTTCATCCAGATTCGGTTTCGTAGTAGGTTGTGGTTGTGTCATAATCAGTAGGTCTCAAATTTAATAACGTTTACAAATAGAGTTGTTTGTTTACAATTCTTAAATATATTTTAAAAGGAGTTGACCTAGAGTCAACCATATTGCCAAAATTTGATCGAATATCCACAAAAAGCCCCCGCTGTAATCCTTAATTCAGAATCTTACTGGGAATATCAGTCCAAATCTTTCATGTTGCTCAAATGTCGGCATAAATGCTACAGTCTTAAATATATTTAGGCCACTGGTCTAGATAGTGTCAACGCCAGTCTATCATTGGGGAAACTCTAAGAATGTTTTGGCAAGTCTTTAGGAGCGCACCTTTAGACCAGACAAGATGAATCTGGTCCGGTCGGTGCACGAGAAACAAAAACCACCTATAGCGTTTTCTCTCAAGGGCAACGTCGTGAGTATATCAAAGTATTGACAATACATAAGCATAAATATGTCAAACTTATCAGACCTACCAACTGCTGTTAAACAAGTAGCTAATGCACTCCGGTTCGGCGGATGGACTTGTTTCTGGTCCCAACTTGCATTGGGGGTAATTTCAGGCTTCATGTTTTTATTTGCTGCTTTCATCTTACCCAATCAAATGGATGAAGCAGGTGCGGGAGGTAGCCTCTTTTTTCCAATTTGTGGACTTGTGGTACTAGGATTCAGCATCTTCTTGTCATTTCGTTACACTCGCTTGGCAAGGAAATTACGAGTGCCTACAGATTCTTCAAGGCCAAGCAGGGCAGATACAACTCAACAAGTGAAAAGGACTTTAATTACGAACTTGGTTGGGATTACTCTAACTTTATTAGGAGCAGAAGCAATTGGAGGTATTTTATTAGGCGAATCTTTAGTTATGGGAGCGTCTATGTTTAACTCTACAGAACTAGAAAAATTTACACCGGATATTATTATACTGTTGGGTAATACTCACATTATTGTGGCTCATTTTATCGGAATTGTCGTAGGACTATTTTTACTAGATCGGGTTTATAAGTAGTCAGTAAAATTGCGTTTTTACAGCGCAATTCATTTAAGTAGACTACAAAATTATTTTGGGGCATGGGAGTAGCGATGCGACCCCGCATCGCCGTTAGCTTTAGCTGATCCATAAGAGGCATTTAACACTGGAAGAAGTAGAGGTAAGGGAATGCTTACCAAGAGAGAAACCAGGGAGTAGGCAGTAGGAGAATGCTTTGGCTACTGTAGCCTATCTGTTTGAAAACTCCTATAAACTATATTCAAGAATTATTTGAGAAAAAAAATTGTATATTCAGTTATGGTTTTGTAGAATTGCACTTTCTATTGATACTTTAACTGGATTATTAATTTGTAGGTAATTAATCTATCTATAAAATTTACATAAAATTAATGACCTTATTAAATTTAAATTGCAAAAACTATTTCGCAATAGATAAATTAAAGGTTACTCGTTAGAAAAATTTCCCAGTAAAAAAACTGAAATATTTGGAAACTTGTATAAAAAACAAAAATTAAATCTTGGCACTTTTTATATCCGGAATCAACACAAAATTCCAGAATAAATTACTTAGATTACTCCTATTAATATATAAAACTCAAACCCCAAGATGGAATTAAAACCTACATCTGGCTATAGTTTTTCTGGTCATATTCCTATAGAAATTTGTCAAGATGATTGGCGATCGCTACTGAGTAATATCGAAACTGAAACTTATACTAGCCAAGTATATAGTGTAATGTTGACTGACATAAAAACTTCTCTAGAAGAAGCAGTAGCTCAAAACCAAGCTCAAATCAAAGTGTTAGGACTAGAAGCAATAAAACTCAGCCTAAAAAACTTGACTAGAACATTAATACCAGAAGAAAAAACATCTTCAGCAGACCCAATTGACTCTCATTCTTACCATACGAATGAGCAGAAAAAAAGTATTAATTACCAACAAATGAATCAGGAACAGTTAATCCAAAGTCATCAAAATCAGCCTCAAACACACATGAGTACTAACCTAACTACTACCGTAGAATCAGACATTACAACTGAGTCAACCTTAGTATCCATAGATTCCCACAATATGGAAACTAATCTCTCAGAAAATAACCAAAACTCCTCAGAAGAGTTACCACTAGAAAATAATCGACGAAAACGGAGAAAAAAACTTACAAAAGCAGAAAAAGCAGCCTTATTAGTTCAAGAAAGAAATACATATTTACAGCAACTAGGGGAAAAACTACAAAAAGCACGAAAAATGCGTTGTTTATCTATGAAACAAATTCATAAACAAACCTTTGTACCTCTTCATTATCTAGAAGCTATAGAAAAAGGCCAAACAGATGAACTACCAGAAGATATATATCTTCGAGGATTCATCTTTCGTATAGGTAACGCTTTAGGATTTGATGGAGTAGCTTTAGCAGAAGCTTTACCTATGTTTGATCCACTTCAAAGCTTAATACCATCTTGGTCTAACTCCAATAAGGACATTGGATTAGGTATAGGCCCCATTCATCTATATATAGGTTATACAGCTTTAATGGCCGGCGCAGTAGGTGGACTAAATTGGATGTCTCAACAACCAAGTCCAGGAGCAAATCTTACTCCAGATAAATTAGACACTCCTGATTCGGTTGCTCACTCAGATAAACATTTAGAAACTACTCAAACACCAGGATTAAAATCTACTAAAGGTAGTGTAGTTGTTGGTTCCGATGTTGCTCCACCAGAAACAATGATTTGAAGAAGGAGTCAGGAGACAGAAGACAGGAGTTCAATAATTAGGGTTTGCTGAAAAAGTCTTTTTTCAGGAGTAGGGGAGTAGGGCAGTAGGGGAGAATTTTTTTGCCCAACTCTCGCCCAAAATACGCTCCTTTTTGAGCATGAAGAGCTGAAAACCAGGTACTTTTTCAAGACCTAAAAAATCTAAAACCTTTACCTGTAAATGCTTTGAGATTTATTCAACCAGCCCTAATTAATAATTATTAATTATTAATTATTATTGAAAACCCATAGGATTGACTCAAAGGAAAATTTTTTCTCTTTTGGTCGATTGGATATGGCGAGGAGATCGCCATCCCACCCTACGGGAAGCTCCGAAGATCGACCGCTTGTTTCTACTTTAAAGGAGAGGATTTTTACCTTAATTATTCGGTTAAGAGGGAGGATGTGGGGAGAAATAATACAAAAAATTCAACACTCCTTCTTCAGATTTTTCCTCAAAATTGATGTGCGAAAATACTTGACTACCATAATTATATAGCTATCAAATGGGTTCTATACCCCATAAGGCTTCCATCCGATGAGCAAAGCCAAAAAATTCTACTGACTCGGTCCTCTTGAGGACTGACTTCCAGTCGTTCGCGCAGCGTCTCCGTCAGGAGAAGGCTGTTAACATTTAATTACAAGGTTATCTCTATGTACTACTGTGTCAGATCCTGTATAGCCCAAAATATCAGGTATATCTTCTGAACGACAACCCAGAATTTGTTGCAATTCAGTACTGCTGTAGTTCACAAGTCCCCTAGCTATTTCCCCACCTTCTTCATTGCACAGTTCTACAGCATCCGATGGATAAAACTCTCCTTCTACTTGAGTAATACCAGCAGCTAGTAGAGATTTACCAGATTCAGAAATTGCTTGAACTGCACCCATGTCCAGATACAGCTTGCCCGAAGGTACTAAAATATTGGCAATCCAATGTTTGCGGGCATTTACTGGTTGTGGTTGAGGTTCAAACTGAGTCCCAATGGATTCTCCATTCAGAATTTTTAGTATATTAGCAGGAATTTGGCCATCAGTAATGACGGTTCGTACTCCTGCCGCTGTGGCAATTTTGGCAGCTTCAATTTTCGTAATCATTCCACCAGTTCCCCGTCCACTAACAGAATCTCCAGTTTGAACTTGAAATTCTTCGAGTTGTTCTATTCGCTCTACTAAGGTAATGGGTAAAGCATCTGGATTATTTCTAGGGTCCGCAGAATATAACTTGTCAACGTCGGTTAATATAAATAACCAATCAGCTTCTACTAGACCAGCAACTAAAGCTGATAGAGTATCGTTGTCTCCGAATTTCAGTTCTTCCACAGCAGTAGTGTCATTTTCATTCACAATTGGGACTACATCCATTCGTAACAATTGTTGAAATGTATTGTAAGCATTGACATAACTACTACGTCGTGAAAGCTCGCTCCTAGTAAGTAATATTTGGGCCATTGTTTGTCGCAAAGATGTAAACAAGTCTTCGTAAACTCGCATTAGTCTTCCTTGACCCACTGCTGCTACTGCTTGCTTCATGGCAATATTACGAGGTTTTTCAGTTAGTCCTAGGCGATCGCAACCTACACCAACTGCTCCAGAAGAAACCAAAACTACTCGATGTCCCTGAGAACGTAGATTGGTAATAGTCTCGATCAAGCTAGCAATTGTGGACAAGGCCAAATTTCCCGATTCAGAACGAGTCAGACTGGAAGTGCCTATTTTAATTACTATTGTTGTCATCGAAAAATATTGAACTAATTTTTGATTGCTTCGATTCTTAGAAATTACCTCAAAATTAGAAAACACCAAACCCTTAATAAACAAGAGATTGGTGTTTTCAGAATTTTATATTTAAGGCCTTTATATTTGCTGGCCTCAATTTAATATTTATCATTTTCTTTGTGGGTTTAATACCCCACCGTCTACACGGTGTTCAAAATTACTTGGGGTTAGAATCCCCATGTAATTTTCCTCCTGTCTCCTGTCTCCTGTCTCCTGTCTCCTTCTTCAATAGATTCAATTATTTCATACAGCTTTAGTAAATTTGGAAAATCGTAATATTTTCTTTATATTTTGGTATATTTTTCAAGTACAGTAATAGTTATACTAATAACAGACTAATTTTTATACCAATTGCTTGAACAAGGCAGAAGGCAGCGGGAGCAGCGGGAGCTGAGTGCCGCTACGCGCAAGTCAAAAGTAAAAAGTCAAAAGTATTGATTGGTAAGGCTTTTAGGATTTTGTAACTGGTTAGTTATTTCTGCCATCTTGCACTGAGGGGAAAATTGCTTATGGATAGTCAACGACAAGCCACTTCGTGTCTTATAACCCCAAGCAATTTTAAGCACTGCAACTGACGATGGGGTATTAAACCCGCAAAAGAAAAGATAAAATATTGCTAAAGTCACGATACAGGGAACAGCGGTGCGACCCCGCGGAGTGTTACAGACGCACCTGGTAGCACAGTCCTTTAGAGGATATATCTGCAAGGGAACCCGTGACAAAAACAACTTCTGTGCGGGTGATTTGGTGTTTGTCTTGCTCCTAATTACACATTTAGGTTCTGCTTTGCATTTGCGGACTGAAAGTATTCCGGAACAGAAACCACCCCTACTGACTTGGTGATTTGGTGTTTGTCTTGCTCCTAATTATGCGTTTAGGTTCTGCTTTGCATTTGCGAACTGAAAGTATTCCGGAACAGAAACCACCCCTACTGACTTGGTGATTTGGTGTTTGTCTTGCTCCTAATTATGCGTTTAGGTTCTGCTTTGCATTTGCGAACTGAAAGTATTCCGGAACAGAAACCACCCCTACTGACTTGGTGATTTGGTGTTTGTCTTGCTCCTAATTACACATTTAGGTTCTGCTTTGCATTTGCGGACTGAAAGTATTCCGGAACAGAAACCACCCCTACTGACTTGGTGACTTTGTTAACTACCTCAGAAAATTTACCAACTCAAATAAATGACAAAGCCGTTCCCTTCTGGAATCTGTCCTCTTACCGAATAATTAATAATTAATAATTATTAATTAAATAATTCTGGTTAAAAGCCTCCCCTTTCAAGGGGAAAAAAGCGGTTGAGGGATGGCGAGGTCCCCTCGCCATATCCAATCAACCAAGACAGCGGTTGATCTTCGGAGCTTCCCGTAGGGTGGGATGGCGAGATCTCGGAGCTGGCCGACCATCGACCAAGAGAAGAAATAATATTTCCTGATATTCAATCAAGGACGGTTTTAACCAGAGGTAATTATCCATTATCCATTATCAATTGATGAACGTCGCCAATAGGACAGATTCCCTACCTACTTTTTCATCACAATAATTTTTAACGCCACCTACTTAGAATGTTATAGCACTAGCCCCAGTCAGCAAATATAAGATAAATTTGCAAAGACTGAACAAAAAACCTATTACCTTACTCTAAATTAGGTGTGGTGGAGGAGAATCTAGGAGTGCTAAATAGAATGTCTAAAGTATATTCATCCGTTTTTACTAAACATAGTCAACCAGAATCTCTTCGTGTAGGAGTTATTGGGGTTGGTAATATGGGACAGCATCATACCCGTGTCCTAAATTTGCTCAAAGATACAGAATTAGTCGGTGTCGCAGATATTAATGTGGAAAGAGGACTCGACACTGCTAGTAAATATCAAGTTCGTTTTTTTGAGGATTATAAAGACCTTTTACCTCATGTTGATGCTGTATGTGTAGCAGTTCCCACTCTTCAGCATTACGCTGTAGGAATGACTTGCTTAGAAGCAGGAGTCCATATCTTAATGGAAAAGCCTATTGCTGCTAGTATCGCCGAGGCCGAATTTTTGGTAAATACTGCTGCTGAAGCTAACCGAATTTTACAAGTGGGTCACATAGAAAGATTTAATCCTGCTTTTCAAGAACTTACTAAAGTCCTAAAAACTGAAGATTTATTGGCCTTAGAAGCTCATCGGATGAGTCCTTATTCTCATCGAGCTAATGATGTGTCTGTAGTTTTGGACTTAATGATCCATGATATTGATTTGTTACTAGATTTAGTTGCTTCTCCAGTTGTCAAACTAACTGCTAGTGGAAGTAGTGTTTCTAGTTCTGGAAATTTAGATTATGTAACAGCTACTCTTGGTTTTGCC
>NZ_JAAHGK010001440.1:0-1794 GCF_010672505.1 Okeania sp. SIO2B9
TCTACCTAATTTTGAAGACCTTTTGTTGGAGCGTGATTGTCTACAAGATGAACTAGAAACAATCAAACTAGACGCATATCGTCTGAAACGAGAAACTAAAGGTCTTCAAAATTAGGTATTTTATAGTCGGAAATTGTTTCTAAACGGTTGCGTATTTCATCCTGACGGATTACTTCTTGGGTACTACTAACACAAGATTCTAAGCTTTCAATTTCTTTGATAATAAATTGACGAGAATCTTCATCTATACAACGACCACAAACACAAGTTTTATCTTCTAATAATTCTCGTAAAAGCTTAACTGAACCAGAACGTCGAGCGGTTGTAATAGCTGTACTTTGCATATCATCTGCAACTTCTATCACAAATTCTATCAATAGCGGAATAGGTGATTGTCTCAACCCACTTTCTAATTTTTATGTGGCTTTTTTGAGGTTTTCTTTACAACGTTCTTGCTCTCTTTCTAAGTCCTTTAATTGTTCTAACTTATTTTGTAGTTCTTCAATTTTATTTGCTTCTTCTGTTGTTTCTTCCAGCTCTTTAATAGCATTTTTTTCATCTAATTTTGCTTGCTCAAGTTGTGCTGTTTTAACTTCTATATTTTCTTGAATTTCTCGAAGTTTTTGTTTGACTTGTCTGAGACTTTCATTCACCGAATCTACTTCATCAAATTTTCTATCTAATTTTTTTCTAGTAATTTCTACATCGTGCCGGAGATTTAGTAATTCAGTAATTCCAAGTATTCTCTCTATGGCTTTGTGGGTTTCTTTAGTGTGAATTCGTTGAGCATAACGTTTGATTTCTACACCATCAAAGAAGAAAAATTCTTTACAGGAATTTGGCAATAGTTCCTCAATTTTTTCTGGCACATCTCTGATATTTTTACCATTTTTATTGATTACTGGTAGTTCTACTTTTGCTCTAGCTGTCTCGCCTTGTATTTCTCTTTTTGCAACTCTGCTAATATTATAAATATCTCCATTACGCTCAAAAACAAGTTCTACTGACATTTCTACATTAGGATTCTCTTTAACTATTACCCGATTAAAATGGTCTAGTAATTTAGAATCAGAAATAGCTTTTGCACCGTAAAGACACCATTGAATTGCCTCTAGTATAGATGTTTTGCCAAATCCATTTTGACCAAAAACAATCCAGATTTGCTTATCAGTATTGAGGTTAAATTTTATTTCTTCATTTTGATAACATTTCCAGTTTTTTAGACGAATACTTCTGAGTTTAAGTCCCATAATTAGTATCCTCCATAAATGATTGTGATGAGTCTGTATAACGTTCAATCATTTCGAGTAATTTTGTCGGAGCAGTCTTACGTTTTTGCTTGAAAATTTCTTGTTTTTCAAGTTCAATTGCTGCTGTAATTAGTTCCAGAGGAATTTCATATTTTTCTGCTAATTCTTGTAGTTTTTCTTCCACTTTTCTACCCGATATTATTCAGTAAATTTCAACCGTATTAGTTATCTTTTACAGGTCAGCACAGATATTCTATAGTTATTAATTTATTAATTATGACTATAGCGATTCTCATATTAATGGAATACAGTCTTTTTTCTATATTAAGGTGTTCCCTAAAATCCAAAAATTTTTCACCTCATGTAAGACTGGAAATTCTATATACTTTGATCGAAACACTTTATCGGAAGAAAAGCATTGATATTTATACGGAAAAATCTATATATAAGATATTATAAATTTATTTTATCTCCGTAATTATACGATAATTTTAATATTCCTAATGCTGACAATTAATAATGGAAAATATTACCGAATAATTAG
>NZ_JAAHGK010001441.1:0-1793 GCF_010672505.1 Okeania sp. SIO2B9
TTGCTCAGGGAATTTTGTTAATTGCATTAGTAGCTAATACTCTCACAAAATATCGTCCTATACTTTTATTATTAATTTTATTCATCTCAGTTTTTAACTTTACCCCTGCTGCTGCTCATAACTGGATGCGCGGATATAGTGGAGTACATTGGGTAATTGCTAATTTATTTGTTATTGCTTCAATCTTTTGTGTAAAAAAATTACTAGAATCTCAACAAAATAGATTTGCTATTGCCAGTATAATTTTGGGAATTTTAGGATGTATTAGTTATAGTACCGCTCTAGGAATTTGGCCGATATTATGTGCAGTTGCTATTCTATATAAATTGCCCAAAAAATTTACTATCTGTTATCTATTTTTTTCTGTTTTAGTAATAGGCATTTATTTCCTAACCTACACAACACCCTCTCATCATCCCTCATTATCTAAACTGAATTTTATTGATATAGTTACCTACATTCCTGTTTATTTAGGAGCAATTTTTACTCATAATATTCCCGTCGCTTCCGCAATAGGTTGGGTAGGATTAGTTTTAGCAGGAATATTTTTAATTTATTGGTTATTTGTAATTTATCCTCAAGATTGGTTGCCTTGGTTATCAATAATAATTTATACTTTTGGCACCGCTTTAATGGCAGCAGTTAGTCGTTCTGGTTTTGGAATAGAACAAGCGATCGCTTCTCGTTATGCTACTCTACCTTCTCTATTTTGGTTAAGTCTAATTATCCTAATTTTCTTATTGCTCCAACAACAGCAACTTACTCTCAAAAAACAGTGGTATTTTGTTATGCCATTGGTGGCAGTTTTGACTGTTTTAACTATATTAATGTATCGAGTAGGTACGGAAACTTTTAGAGAAATTGCTCATCGCGCAACTTATCAACCTTTAGTAGGATTATCCTTACAACTTGGCATTTCTGACCCGGTTTTAATTAAAGAAAAAGTAGGCAACCGACCTGCTGCTTTTTTAGGTTTAGTAGATGCTTTAAAAGCTGATGGTTTAGTACCTTTTAATCGAAATATAAAAAAGGATAATTTTTGTGCAAATTTGGATAAAAAAATTAACTCAGATTTATTAACAGCAAAACCACCAGAAAATTTACAGGGATATTTTGACACTGTGACTGAATTTTCTTCTACTACAGCTAGAGTAAATGGATGGGTAAGTCAAGTTAAAAGTCAAAAGCGAGTGTGCAATTCTGAGGTCTCCTCAGAATGTAAGACACACTCAAGACAGTTCAAAGTCAAAAGTAACGAGAATGTTCAGATTAAATGTATTGCTATTCTGAATCAAGAAAATGTGGTCAAAGGTTTTGGAATGTCAGGTTTTCCTCGTGCTGATGTGGCAGAATTATTAGGAGCGGAATATGAATTTTCAGGTTGGAAAGGATATATCGAAGTTAAAAGTCAAAAGCGAGTGTGTAATTCTGAGGATACCTCAGAATGTAAGAGGCACTCAAGACATTCAAAAGTCAAAAATATAGAAAATATTCAAGACTCACAGCAGGAGATTTTAACAGCTTATGTGAAATTGAAAAATCGTCAAGATTGGATAGCTTTAAATAATCAACATAATTTTGGTTTTTGATATTTTAGATATATGCAATTAAATTAATTTTGTTTAACCACTTAATGCTTGTCATAGTCTGTCTGTTTCTTCATCTCAATCATCAAATAAAACGAGATATTAAATGTGTATATGTTTCTAGTAAGCGATCGTGATATGTTGGTGTTTCTGAAATAATTTTAGCCAATATTTTACTCATTAATTCATTCTTCAGAACTATATCTT
>NZ_JAAHGK010001442.1:0-1792 GCF_010672505.1 Okeania sp. SIO2B9
GTACCATAATTATCAGAAAATGATGCAGCTTGGGCAGATACTTGGTTCCAACAACAAGGATTAAGATAATAATACAAAGGATAAAAGAAATGTCATTCCTGTTCCCTGTTATAGACTAATTTTTTGGCAAATTAATTAGTCTTCCGACTACAATTATTAATGCACAAACTAATACTATCGGCACCACGGGCAAAAATCCTAAAGTAAAACTTTGAGGAATCATACCTATCTGAAAACCAATAACTGCTATCTCTCCAAAAATAATCGAAATTATACAGCTAATAGGTGAAATATTTTTTCCATATAAAGCAGCAATAACTGTGGGAAATAATACTGCTAAACCTGTAAAAGATTGAGTGGCGATCGCTGCAATTGTAGCTGGGGGGTTTGCTGCAAGAGTTAAACCTATTATTGCTAAAATAACAATTAATATTTTCCCGACAAAAGTTTGTTCTGCAAGAGTAGCTTGGGGACGAATATAAATAATATAAATATCTCTAGTAATCATGGAGCTTAATGCTAAAAGTTGTGAATCAAGTGTTGACATAAATGCTGCTAAGGCACCTACCATTACTAATGAAGCAATGCCAGTAGATGTATATTCTCCTAACATCATGGGAAAAATTTTATCTGCTTCTTTTCCTACTAGGTCGGGAAAGTTAAGATGACCCCACATTCCGATTAAAACAGGACAAATAAATATTAAGGCAGTAATTAAGGGATATAAACTAGCAGAAATTTTGAGGGAATTAGCAGTTTTAGGAGTATAAAATCGCATAAACATTTGGGGAAACATCGGTACACTTAAACCCCAAATAAACATATAACTAAACCATTTATGGGGAGTGAAAAAATTATTCATTCCAGAGCGAGAGAAAAGTTCTGGTTTTAGTTGATAGACAGTGCGATTAGCTTCAGAAAAACCTCCGAGACTTTGAGCGATCGCTACTACTGCTACTATCATTAAAACTAACATTAAAATTCCTTGCAAAACATCGGTTAAAGCTACACTTCTCATGCCTCCTAAAAACACATACAATACAATAATAAAGGTTAAAAAAGCTGCTCCCCAAAAATAAGGAATTTGCCCGTTAGTTAAATTTTCAATAATATAACCTCCACCGATTGGTTGTAGGGTTAAGTAAGGTATAGTAAAAATTATCATTACTGCTAAAAATAATAATTTTAGTGGTTGACTAGGGAGGCGACTTTCAATTAATTCTGATGGGGTAATGAAGCCTTTTTCTTTTCCTAAAAGCCAAACTTTATAACCGATCAAATAAAATGTAATTCCTACTAGGGCAGTACCAAATCCCATCATGGGATAATAGCTGATACCAATACGATAACCAGCACCAGAAAATCCTAAGAAGGTAAAAGCACTAAAATTTGTGGCAATGAGAGTGAAAAATAAAACTATGGAATTAATTTTTCTATCTGCGAGGAAGTAATCTTCTGGAGTATTTTCTTGGCTGCGATAACTTATAATTCCGATGGCTAGAGTTGAGAGTAAATAGATACTGATGATTAAGTAGGGAATTAGGTTTTCTCTCACGATTTATTCTCCTTTTTAGATTCAGTTTTCCAGAATGTTTGAGAGAAAATCAAAATAGCACAAGCGAGAATAATTTGTAAAGCAATAAAATAGAAAACCCATGTTGGTAGATGGAGAATTGAAAAGGAAATTGTTTGCTTCCATGACCAAAAATCTAGGGAGAGGAGGAAAATTACGGTAAAGCAGAAATACCAGAAATAGGCAGAGTTGAAAATGTTTAGGTTTTTCATATAGTAA
>NZ_JAAHGK010001443.1:0-1791 GCF_010672505.1 Okeania sp. SIO2B9
AGTATGGACACCAGGGTCTTACTTAGTTAGAGAATATGCTAAACATTTACAAGATTTTTGTGCTTATAGTGAAAATGAATCTTCTTTAGATTGGCAAAAGCTCAGTAAAAATCATTGGCAAATAGAAACTTCAGGAACTTCTGAAGTAATAGTACAGTACAGGATATTTGCAAATGAATTAACGGTACGCACTAATCATTTAGACTCTACACATGGTTATTTTAATGGTGCAGCTTTATTTTTTGATATTCCTGGAGCTGAGAAAAATTCCATTTGGATAAAGATTATTCCACCTAAACCTGATTGGAAAGTAGCGACTTCTTTACCAGAAATTCCAGGTTCTGATAATACATTTGAGGCAGTAGATTTTGATACTTTAGTAGATAGTCCTTTTGAAATAGGTACTCATCAATTATATCAATTTGAAGTACAAGGAAAAGCACATCAGTTAGCTATTTGGGGAACAGGTAATGCAGAACCAGAAAAGTTAATTCCAGATATTAAAAAAATTATTGATGTAGAAGCCAAGTTTTTTGGTGGTTTACCTTATGAAAAATATCTATTTTTATTGCATATATCTGGACAGGGGTTTGGTGGTTTAGAGCATAAATTTAGCTGTACTTTAAATTATCCTAGATTCAGTTTTAGGAGTAAGGAAAAACGCGATCGCTTTATGCAATTAGTCGCCCATGAATTTTTTCACTTATGGAATGTTAAGCGTATTCGACCTAAAGCTCTAGAAGTATTTAATTATGAACAGGAAAACTATACTCCTTCTCTATGGTTTTGTGAGGGTACAACTAGCTATTATGACTTATTAATTCCTTTCAGAGCTGGTGTTTATGATGTTCAAACTTTCTTACAAGGATTAGGGAAAGAAATTACACTTTTCCTAACAACAATAGGACGAAAGGTACAACCCCTAAGTGAGTCTAGTTGGGATGCTTGGATTAAACTTTATCGTCGGGATGCTAATAGCAATAATTGCCAGATTTCTTATTATTTAAAAGGAGCGATGGTATCTTTATTGCTCGATTTATTAATTAGGGAAAAACATCAAAATCAATACTCGCTAGATGATGTAATGCGCCGAATGTGGGAGCAGTTTGGTAAACCAGAAATAGGCTTTACTCCCGAACAATTGAAAAGTGTAATTGAAGAAGTAGCAGGAGTAAATTTGGATGATTTCTTTGAGAGGTATATTGATGGTGTAGATGAGTTGCCTTTTGACGAGTATCTCAAGCCTTTTGGATTACAACTTAAGAGAGAAGACAATAAATGGCCTAATTTAGGGATGAATGTTGTCACTAAGAATGGCAAAGAAATAATTAAATTTGTCGAAGCCCAAGGGCCAGCACAGTTAGCGGGATTGGATGCGGGTGATGAGTTATTGGCAATAGATGGTTTTCGGGTAAGTGCTGATAAGTTGAGCGATCGCCTCAAAGATTATCAACCAGGAGATTCAATTGAAGTAACGGTTTTTCATCACGATCAACTTCTGACCCATAAGGTAACTTTAGCAGCTCCTAGTCCTAGTAATTACCAAGTGGTATCATTGAGCAGCACCACACTCAAACAATTAGAAAATTTTGCAGAATGGTTAGGAGTGCCATTGGATTCTATTTAATAGAGCAGGGAACAGGGAACAGGGAATAGGGAACAGGGAACAGGTAGGGACGTTGCATGCAACGTCCCTACAGATTATTATGATTAGGGAAAGAGGCGATCGCCAACCCAAACAATAATTCCCTTGTCTAGACTGACTTTGAAGCATTTTTCCTACCAAAAAAT
>NZ_JAAHGK010001444.1:0-1788 GCF_010672505.1 Okeania sp. SIO2B9
CTCCCATAAGAAGTACAGATATTAATAATTAAATGTTCCCAGTGCTGGCATTTTTCCCGCTTCGGGGTATATCTCACCCTTGGTGAAATCTTCTGTACATAGTAGTCTAAGGAAAGAGCACTGACATATCAAAAGCTTAAACTCAGACAACGAAAATTTGTCCTTCTTCCTTCGTAACTATTCAGGTGCTGGGGTTGACAAATAATCATATCTATGTGTTTATCACTTTCCAGAAACCTTTTAGTCTCATTTATAGACTATTTAGTATTCTTAGATACAGTTTTCAGCTTTGAAACACTGAGTATGCAAAAAATCAAGAATAATGCAACCCCAAGACCTGAATGCTTACCTTCCTTCTTCCTTCTTCCTTCTTCCTTTTTCCTGCTGCTATAACTGAAAAACTTTGTATATATAAGTTGCATAATCTGTCATGGATATCCAGTTAATTAATATTGGTTTTGGTAATATAGTTTCTGCGAATAGAGTCGTTGCAATTGTTAGTCCAGAATCAGCCCCGATCAAGCGAATGATTAGCGATGGCAAGGAAAGAGGCAAATTAATTGATGCTACTTATGGTCGGCGTACCAGAGCAGTGATTATTACAGATTCTAATCATATTATTCTTTCGGCAATTCAACCTGAGACAGTGGCACATCGATTTATATTTAACAATAAAGATAGTTAATTGTAGTAATTGATGTTTGATTTTCCAAAATTTGTTATTAATAACTAAAAGTTTAGTTATGCTCGCTTGTACTGCGATAAAAATTTATGCAAACTGGTAAATTAATTGTTTTAACAGGACCTAGTGGTGTAGGTAAGGGGACTTTGGTAAAATCTCTCTTAGAACGTCATCCAGAATTAGTTTTATCTATTTCTATGACTACCCGTTGTCCTCGACCTGGAGAAGTAGAAGGAGAAAGTTATTACTTTGTAGACCGCAATAAATTTCAACAAATGATTGAAACTCAAGATTTATTAGAATGGGCTGAGTTTGCAGGTAATTTTTATGGTACGCCACGTCTGCCAGTTATTGAAAATATTAAACAGGGTAAATTAGTATTATTGGAGATTGAGGTACAAGGGGCAAGACAAATTAAACAGACTTTTTCAGAAGCATTGCTTATTTTTATTTTACCTCCTTCTATGACTGAATTGGAAAAAAGATTGCGGGATAGAGGACATGATTCGGAAGAAGCGATCGTCAAGCGTCTAGAAAGGGCAATTAAAGAGATGGAAGCTGCAGGAGAGTTTGATGTACAACTAATGAATGATAATTTGGAAATTGCTTTGCAAAATTTGGAGAAAGTATTATTTGACTGAAATTATAAGTAGTGCAGTAAGGGAGTGGGGGAGTGGGGAAGTGGAAAAAACTTTGAGTAGGAAAGAAACCGAAATACATTTTCCTTCTTTTAATTGGAGCTGAGGTAATTAGAACTGACATCATTAGGTGATTTGTCCTAAGTTCAATTAATACCATTACAGTTGCAGGATTGCCAAATGAGAAATTAATTTATTTATAATACGAAATCACACGCATTTTTACTAATTTTATTGAGAGCAGGGAGTACGGATTAGGTGAATAACGAATAATAAATGAATAATATATGTTTACTTCATATAAATAATTGCTAAAAAAATCACTGAATCTGATTTATTACTTAATAGCTGAATTTTTAAATAAAAAAAGCATTATTTTAAGGAATTGCTATAATTTCCAAGAAGCGTGAGGTACAAAATTCATCATAATTTTTTTTACTCTGATTATCCCAGTAGAAAGAAAGGTTA
>NZ_JAAHGK010001445.1:0-1786 GCF_010672505.1 Okeania sp. SIO2B9
TATTCCCATCATAACCTACAGTTTACTCTGGATTCCTCACATTATTCTCAATCCGAAATATGGATTTTGGGAAATGCAAAAACAAATTTTCAGCTATCATCAAAGAATTGGTAGTGGACCAGATACTCATCCTTATTGTGCTCAATGGTTTACTTGGCCATTGATGCTCAGACCTGTGGTTTATTTCTATAAAAATACAGGCTTATTAGATCAACCTGAAGCTTCTTTACCACCATTACCTTCAGATATTGGAAATCCAAAAGTTAATCCGCTAATTTATGATGTTCATGCTATGGGAAATCCCGCTCTTTGGTGGTTATCAGCAGTAGCAATTTTATCTTTAGTGTTAATATTAATTAACTGCATCTGGGATTGGGAAAAAAAACGAAAAGCTAGACGTAATAAAATTTTCATTAAGCCAAAAGTGAAATTTATTCCTGCCTCAGAAATGTGGTTTTTACTATATTTATTATTAAATTGGTTTGCCAATTTTTTACCTTGGTCAAAAGTGACTCGTTGTACTTTTATCTATCATTATATGGGTGCTGCTGTGTTTGCTATTTTGGCACTTGCTTGGTGGCTTGATAAGTGGTTAAATAATAGACAAGTTCATCTCAGAGCAATAGGAGTTACAGTTATTTTTATCATTTTATTTGCTTTTGTTTTTTGGATGCCTATTTATTTGGGATTACCTATATCTCCGCAAAATTGGCAGATGAGGATGTGGTTTCGTTCTTGGATTTGAAGAAGGGAAAAGGCAGAAGGCAGAAGGCAGAAGGCAGAAGGGAAAATTGCTTATGGATAGTCTTCGACACGCCACTCCGCGTCTACAAACCTCAAACAATTTTAAGCACCCCCGTTGACGGTGGGGTATTAAACCTACCACAGAAAAGATAATATTAGATTTTAGGCGCTAAGTTTTAGGTTGCGAATATCAGGAAATTAGTTTCCCAAATTTTATTAGTTATTTGTCATATTATTAGAGCGTGCTTGATATAAACTACCAAATAAATGACTAATATTAATATCAAGTTATTTTGAATACTTATATAGTGTTTTTATTTGAGATATAAATATAAATTGAGGTTTTTTCTAATAAAAAAAGCGCTGTTTTGAGTTTCTTATATCCTGTATATCCTGGTGTTTGTTACTATTTAATGTTGTTTTCCCTCCTTTACCGAAAAATTAAGGTATAAACCCTCTCCATTCATGGATAAAAAAACGGTCGATCTTCGGAGCTTCCCGTAGGGTGGGATGGCGTTAGCTGGTCTCCTCGCCATATCCAATAGACCAAGAGAAGAAAAAAAATCCTTTTAGCCAATCCTCTTCTTTATAAGAATAGATAATTATTAATTATTAATTGTTAATTATTAATTGTTGAATATTCCCTCCATACCTTTTTCATGGCACTTGGCTTCCACATCCCAGATAAAAACACTATAAACTAAGTTATCAATCAAGGGAAAATAGTGGTACTTTGATATTTTTCACCAAAAATTCTTTCCAACCCAGTAGTAGCACAAGAAATGCTTTAAAAAGCTAAAAATAGCTGTTTGCGTAGCATGACTAGGAAAACCTAAATATATCAAAAAATCTTTTAATTAAAGGTAAAAAAATTGCTGTATAAGGTTTTGAGATTATTTTTAATCTATTTTTTTCTAAAGTCTCGATAGAAGAGGAAAGTTTCCACGAATCATCTAGTAGTTCTATATTATCTTCCCACCAATTAAAGGTTAAATCTAACACCTACGACCTACAAAATACGACCTTCTCAAATAAAGCTCTA
>NZ_JAAHGK010001446.1:0-1783 GCF_010672505.1 Okeania sp. SIO2B9
AATAATAAGTAAGATTAAAATATTTTACAGGAGATGTTCTTTTGAGAAAAAAGAGAATATATAACTAAAAACTGGTATTAAAACCATTCCCATACGAATCCTAGCTCCCAACTCCCAACTCCCAACTCCCAACTCCCAACTCCTGACTCCTGACTCCTAAGAAATACCTTAGGTATTTGTAGCAAACATTTATCAATAAAGATTAATATTTCCCAGAAAATTCATGGCTGAAACTGTAATTTCACTGCAAAATGTTTCTAAATGCTTTAAACGATATCGGCATCCGGTAGACCGTTTAAAAGAAATTCTATTCCCAGGAAAAAGTCGTGCTGATGAATTTTGGGCAGTGCAAAATATAAATATAGAAATAGAAAGAGGGCATACTTTAGGAATTGTGGGGCGGAATGGTTCGGGAAAAAGTACTCTTCTACAAATAATTGTTGGTACTCTTACACCGACAACTGGTACGGTAAAAGTTCAAGGTAGAGTTTCTGCACTGTTGGAACTTGGGAGTGGATTTAATCCAGAGTTTACAGGTAGGCAAAATGTTTTTTTTAACGGTCAATTATTAGGATTAAAACTATCAGAAATAGAAGAAAAATTTGATAAAATTGCTAGTTTTGCCGATATTGGAGATTTTATTGACGAGCCTGTAAAGACTTATTCTAGTGGAATGTTTATTAGGTTGGGATTTGCTGTGGCGACAAGTGTTGACCCAGATATCCTAGTAGTTGATGAGGCACTTTCGGTGGGAGATGAAGCATTTCAGAGAAAGTGTTTTGCTCGTATTCAAGACATTCAAGAAAGGGGTGGAACAATTTTATTTGTATCTCATGCTGCTTCAACAGTTGTACAACTTTGTGATTCAGCAATTTTGATGGATCATGGTGAAATGTTGCTTTATCATGCTCCTAAATATGTGGTATCTAAATATCAGAAATTAATTTATGCTTTTCCTGATAAAATTCCATCAATTAGGGAAGAAATTCGTCAGATTCCTAATTTAACAGTTAAGGATTTCTTGGATGATGAAGAAACAGATGAACAATCATCTCAATCAGAACAAAGTAGTGAAAATAAAATTTCAGAATCAACAGAATATGAAGAAATTTATGACCCGGAAATGATACCTTCAAATACGATACATTATCCTAATAAAGGGTCGGAAATTATTGACCCTCATATTATTACTTTGGATGGTAAGAGGGTAAATCATTTAATTAATCGTCGAGAATATTACTATACATATACAGTAAAATTTATTAACTCTACATCTAAAGTTAGGTTTGGAATGTTGATTAAAACTCTGAGTGGATTTGACTTAGGTGGAGCATCATTACACGGTTATACTAAATCAGTAGAATATGTAGAAGCACAGCAGAAAGTTATAGTTAAATTTAAGTTTAAATGTTTGCTAAATCCTGGGGTATATTTTTTAAATGCTGGAGTTGTTGGTATGGCAGGCGACCATCTAACTTATTTATCTCGTTGTATTGATATTGCTATGTTTAGAGTGCAGCATTGTAGTGATTCATGTGGTACGGGAGTAGTTGACTTTTTAATAGAACCTAGTTTAAAGATTAGAAATATGACATTTATATAGCAATTACCATGCTGGTAAGGTACAAAATTCGTTTGTTTTAGGCAACAGGCAACAGGCAAAAGGCAATAGTGAAGTAAAGATAAAAGTGTACCTCACGCTTACTGAGAAATCCTATATAACTGAGAAGAAAAGGAGTTATACCAAATTGATAAATTTTTGCTACAAATAGCTAGGATATTT
>NZ_JAAHGK010001447.1:0-1781 GCF_010672505.1 Okeania sp. SIO2B9
TTCACGCTCAAAAAGGAGTGTATTTTAGGCGCATAGTTGGGCAGAAAAATCATTCTTACAATTCTTACTCCTACCTCCTCTAAGTACCCATTTATCCTGTCTTCCCCTCCTGGGAGGGGTTAGGGGTGGGTTGTCTCCTACCCTCACCAATAAGACTTTTTCAGCAAACCCTAATTATTAATTATTAAGGGGTAATAGGAAATAGAGAATTGGGGGTATAAAAAACAAAAACTGAGGATTATATAGCAATCATAAATCATTTGTAAAAAATCTAATGATATATAAAAACTCTGAAAATTTTACCTCTATTCCTTGTTCCTTCTTAAGGGTTCTCTAAATTCAAAAATATTTTTACCCGCAACTGAAATAGGATTTCTATATCATATCCGTTTAATAGCGCGATAAAAAACTTCCTTCTTCTTCCCTCCTGACTCCTGACCCCTGACTCCATCGTTATTTATTAAGTATTCAACCGGACATGATATTAGCAAGAGAAAGTTTTTAGAACGCGAATTAAGCGGAGATAGTATTATGATAAATTTAGAGTTATATCTGAGAACCTAGTGCCAATATTTGTAGAGACAAATCTCACAGGAATGACAGAATGAATAACATTGAAACTCCAATTTTTCTCAAACGCAAAGATGTAACTTTAGCCTATACATTATTAAGAATAGTATTTGGAATCAACTTTTTTGTACATGGTCTAGTCCGAATTGGAAATATGGGAGGATTTATCCAATCAATGGTAGATAGATTTCAAGAACTAGCACCAAGTTTTGTGATTATACCATTTGCTGCTTTAACTACTCCTGTAGAATTAATTTCTGGGTTTCTAATGATAATTGGGCTGCAAACACGGAACGCAATTATTACAGGTTTTCTATTAATGATGCCGTTAATGTTTGGAGTTTGTTTATTACAACAGTGGGATATAGCATCTTCTCAACTTATTTATTGCCTAGTTTTTTTCATACTTTTAGCTGGTTGTAGTCTAAATACAATTTCTATCGATCGACTTATTCACAATAGAAATTCCTAAAAAAATAGAAATAAATAATCTGAGGAAAGAGAAGGTAAGGAGATTTTATAGAATGTTCCTAGAAGGGAAAAAAGGTTTGTTCATTTGCTATAAATGTCTAATATAGCAGAAGAAGGAAGGAGATTTTAGTTATCTAGGAAAGAAGGAAGAAGCGAAGGAAAAAAAATATTGCGTTGTTTGAGTTTTAAGCTTTTGATATGTTCTAAACTTTACTTCGACTGCTATATTATTTGATTTAATTAGGGTTTGCTGAAAAAGTCTTATGGGTGAGGGTAGGAGGACCGAGTCAGGAGACAACCCACCCCTAACCCCTTCCAGGAGGGGAAGTCAGGAGAAATGGGAATTATAGAGGAGGTAGGAGGAAGAATAGTCCCTTGATTTTTCTGCGCAACTATGCGCCTAAAATGCTAATTTTTTGAACCTAAGCGATCTCAAAGCTGGGACTTTTTTCAACTAAAAAATGCTAAAACCTTTATATGTCAATGCTTTTAGATTTAATCAGCAAACCCTAATTAAACCTAAAATTTTGCTAAAAAATCTCTATTTTTCTACCCCTAGACTTAGATAATTAATCTTGTCAAAATGCCATATTCCTAAACCTGCGAACCTATAGAAGCCATTTGGTATCTATTTAAGAAGTTACAAGTTCAATACCCATCTGGGTTTTATGATTCTGGCAGTCATTTTTCATAATTTTTCGGTTTCCTGAACCCTTATAGTTGTTAGGCTCCTTAAAACG
>NZ_JAAHGK010001448.1:0-1780 GCF_010672505.1 Okeania sp. SIO2B9
TTATTCTTTGCCCTCAATAAATTGAATATCATCTACTAACAAAACATCGGCAGTTCGATAATGTTCTCTAAAACTTTGGAGGCTATCTTTACGAATAGCAGCAATTAAATCATTAGTAAACTTTTCCGTAGAAACATAAAATATTTGAGAATCAGAAAAAATATCCAAACGATAATGACCTATAGCTTGCATTAAATGAGTTTTTCCTAAACCTACTCCACCACATAAAAATAAAGGATTAAACTCTCTTCCTGGAGATTCTGCTACTGCTAAAGAAGCTGCATGAGCCATACGATTATTCGGACCCACAACAAACCTAGAAAACATATATTTCGGATTTAGATTTGCTGGTTTAGGCTTTTGATTAGATAAACTTTCTGAAAGATCGGCAACCTTATTTTCAGACCATATAAGTTCTGAATTATCTTTACCCACACTTTCTCCCACTGTCGTAGTTAGGTAAATTTCTACAGGATGACCGAGAATATCATGTACAACATCAGCAATAGTTTTTACATAGTATTTCTGTAACCAATTTCGAGCAAAAGGGTTAGGTGTACAAATTACCAAACAATTATTTTCTAGTTGTTGGGCATTGGCTGTTTTAATCCATGTTTCAAAAGTAGGTCGGCTTAATTGTAATTGCAATCTTTCTAAAACTTGGTTCCACAAATTATCAAGAGAAATTTCCACTGCTAAGCTCTTTTTATATGAATACAAATAAAAATTAATTAAATATTTAAAGAAGGTCGTAGATTGTAGGTCGTAGTTCGTAGGTGGTGAAAAAAGCTTACCGTGCTACTAAAACCCACATTCCGCACCACAAAATGTAGCAACCGAAGAAGGAGTCAGGAGACAGGAGACAGGAGACAGAATTTTAGAAGAAAATTATAGCTGCCGTGATTGAGTCATCATCAGAGCAAGTATTTATGCGTAAATTTTTTACTAGGAATTTGATCAACGAAAAAAGTATTGAGATGATTTGCATAGTATAGATGATTTGCATAGTATAAATACTTACCAAGCTACAGATTCATATACTACTTTTAATGATACGCTCTTGAAGTGCGGAATGTGGGCTAAAACCTAACACCTTCTGATTAACCCTAACTAAAGTTGTAGACAATGCGCGTGAGTTGTGGGGTTAATAACCCAATTTTTAACTGCGGTGTGCTACACCTACAAGCTACTACCTACAAGCAGAAAGAAGGGTAGGGAGGATAAATTAGTAAATCAAAATTTGGGACTGAGAATGATCAAATAAGTTAGTTAATGAAGTATAGGAATGAGAATAAATTAAAACCGGATCAAATTAATATAGTAAAATTAGCAATTAAAGCTGCTCAGACAATCCAGTAAAAGGTTAATATTAGCATCTAACTAACTCAAAAACCCGACATTGAAAGTGGGCTTACTTGCTAGAGGAGAATTTGATCGACAAAGCTCTATCGGAAATATTGAAAGAGGACTCCTGCTATAATCGCGAGATTTAGCGGTGAGACGAGGCGTAGAAACTGCCTGGGTTTCCCACGCAGACAGCCCCTAATGAATTTCAATCCACAAATTAGAGCCGAGGGCTAATCAATCCAGTCTCAGTTATGATATAGTTATTAACGTTTAATTTTCAACCTTTGATGACTTTAACTTACCAGTACAAACTTAAGCCAACTAGACAGCAAGAAATAGATATTAATCATATTCTTGATGTTTGTAAGAGTGTGTACAATTACGCTTTGAGAGAGCGTAAAGACTGGTGTGTTTCAAGAAAGTCACCAATAGA
>NZ_JAAHGK010001449.1:0-1779 GCF_010672505.1 Okeania sp. SIO2B9
GTTAGAAGAAATTCTGTTTGAGCGTTGTCAAGTTCTTTTAACACAGCAATTTGCAATCAAGGCTATAACCCAGTACCATTGGTGGCCGAAAATTCAGGTTTAATTACTCCGATGCTACCGGATTTGATATTACCTCTCCTTGAAAACGGATAGGATTGACTCAAAGGAAAATTTTTTCTTGTTTCTCCTTTAAAGGAGAGGCTTTAAACCTTAATTATTCGGTAAGGGGAAAGATAGAAAAATCTTGCGTTATCTGAGTTTTAGGCTTTTGATATGTCTGCGGCCTTTTCTTCGACTGCTATAACTATCATAAATGTATAAAAAATATCTTTCTCAAAATATAATAATTAATTGCAAAAGTGTAATATGATGTTATAGTATATTAATGGTTGTCGGGGCGTAGCGCAGCTTGGTAGCGCACCACTTTGGGGTAGTGGGGGTCGTGGGTTCAAATCCCGCCGCTCCGATTTTAATTAATATTATAGAGAAGTCCAAAACTCTCCTATAATGTATTTTTGGCCTTGAATAGGCTGCTGTTCCATGCAACGCCTCTACCTATTCCCTAACCCCTCAGCAAAAAAATCATAGCTAAATTCACGAACACCAGAAATTGTTATTTATTCAAAAAATCTTTTGTATAGCACTATGGAAATAGGTTAGCGCAATTATAAACACTCAAACTCAGCCAGGGATTAATTTGCGCCTTCTGACTTCTAACTTCTGAGTTCTGACTTACGCGTAACGCCATAATTGTCTACTCCGGATGGTAAATAATACTATCTGAATATTTATTTGATAGAATCTAATTCCATCTGTAACACTACAGATGGTTTTTTATGTGAAAGATATGGTGTTGAGGGTTATTTCAAGTAAAAAATTATACAAAGAATTGAAGATTTCCCGCATTTTCTGGTTTCTACTAGGACTTATATTAACTTTTTGGATTAGTTATCAACAGTTTGCAGGTAGTTTAGAAACACCTCAAGCTTTATTTGTACTTGGTGGGGCGATAGAGAGAGAAGTTTTTGCTGCAGAATTTGCTCGTCAACATCCGCAGCTAGATATTTGGGTGTCTTCTGGCACTAACCCAGAATATGCCGACTGGTTATTTTCTAGGAGTGGTATTTCGCAAACTCGCTTACATTTAGATTACGATGCCGTAGATACTGTAACTAATTTTACAACAATGGTAGATAAGTTAAAATCCCACGGTATCACAAGTGTTTATTTAGTTACTTCTGATGACCATATGCTTCGTGCCCAAGTTATCGGGGAAATTGTTTTGGGTAGTAGGGGCATTAATTTTAAGCCAATGCCTGTACCTTCTGGGCGATCGCCCGAACCCATTGAAAAAGTTATTAGAGATGGCATTAGAGCAATTTTATGGGTGACTACTGGTTATACTGGTGCAGGACTGGTAGCTCCATTATCTTCTTGAGTAGCATCAGATTCTTGTACTAAAACAAAAGGTTGTACTATCAAAGCATTAAATTTTTTACTATCATTACTATTCCAAATTGACAATTGTTCGGCTGAGGGCTTATAAATAAGTTCTCGGCTAATCCAGTCTTGCACAGAAGATGTATTATCAGAAGCGATCGCTACTCCTACATCTAATATATCTAAATTTTGGCCGACAATTACTACAGCATCACGTTTTACATGGGGTACTAACCAATTCCATTCAGCTACATCCAAGTTTTCGGCCAATTGTTCTCTAATATCCTGCATTTGTTTTTTAACTAAATATCTTAACGTCCTAAATCGTGCATTTTGTTA
>NZ_JAAHGK010000145.1:0-8763 GCF_010672505.1 Okeania sp. SIO2B9
TTGCAAAACGTTCGAACGTTTCCGACAAATGCGTGAACGTTGTTGCAAAACGTTCAAACACTTTTGCAAAATGCTTGAGCAATTTGCTCGAACGTTTGATTCAAACGGCGTTCCATAGGGTTTATTATAACGCCTGACAAAAAGGGCGACCGAGGGAACAAAAACCTTCCTCGGCCTGCACTCGAACGGGTTCCCCAACCTGTTCATCGTGTCCGGCCCGCAGGGCGGCGGTGGCAGCTTCAATTTCACCGACGCCATCGAGCAGCACGCCGACTACATCCTTTGGATGCTGACGAAGATGCGGGACGACGGCCTGGCCACCGTCGACGTGACCGAGGAAGCGGAACAGGCCTACGCCGACCACTGCCGCCGGGCCGACATCGCGACCGCGCCGCTCCGCGATTGCATTTCCTACTACAACGGTGAGGGCACGGCCGAGCCCGGCAGCCTGGCCTACTACGGCGGCGGCAACTGGCACAAGTGGCGGATCCGAGCCCAGGACGACCTCACCCCCTACATCTTCGAACCGGCACCGACCGGCTGAGGGGTGCAGCGCTCACAGCGATCGCCGGTGGGCCGACGGGCAACGGGTGCATCGCCCACCACCCGGCCTCCTCATCCCCATCGTTGCCGTCGTCGCGCTCGCTGCGGTCGCTCTGGGCGCCGCGTCGGCCCGCCCCGCCGACACACCCCCGACGGCCCAGGCCGCCGCCTGCAGCATCTCCACCCCGGCCGCCGAGTACGCGACGGCGGTGCAATCGTCGGCCGGCAAGTAAGTCGTTGCCTCCATTACCATTAATACTGTCGCTACCAGCACCTCCGTAAGCTTGGTCATCACCTTCACCTGCTGTGATTTCATCATCTCCTTCACCACCTTCAATATAGTCGTGACCAACTCCAGCATCTAAAGTATCATCACCTTCATCACCATAAAGTTGGTCTTCGCCTTTTCCTGCTGTAAGTTCGTCATCTCCTTCACCACCTTCTAGGTTGTCATCACCATCTCCAGCATCTAAAGTATCATTACCTTCCTCTCCAGAAAGTAAGTCGTTTCCTGTACCTCCCTCTAGTTGGTCATCATCATCCCCTCCATAAAGGTTGTCGTTACCCTCTTCTCCAGAAAGGATGTCTTTGCCTTCTTGACCATATAGTTGGTCGTTTCCTTCACCACCGTCTAATTCGTCATCGCCCTCACCTCCTTCAAGATAGTCGTTACCTGTACCTCCTTTCAGGGTATCGTTACCTTCTTGACCGTAAAGTTGGTCTTCGTCTGCTCCACCGTCTAATTCGTCATCGCCCTCACCACCTTCGAGTAGGTCATCTCCTTCTTTACCTAATAATAAGTCTGCTTCTTCTCCTCCTTCGAGTATGTCTTCCCCTTCTCCTCCATCTAAATAATCTCGACCAGACTGACCTAACAGATGGTCGTCTCCTGCTTCTCCATTGAGGTAGTCGTCTCCTTCTCCTCCATCTAGGTAGTCTTCTCCTTCTCCTCCATCTAGGCGATCGCCTCCTTCTTCTCCATACATGAAGTCGTCGTCTGCTCCACCGTCGAGTATGTCTTGACCTGTTCCTCCTTCCAGGATGTCGTCTCCTTCCCGACCGTAAATGCGGTCGTTGTCTTCGTTGCCTAATAGTTTGTCGTTGCCTGCTCCTCCGTCTAGATAGTCGCGACCTGTGTTTCCTTTGATTTCGTCGTCTCCTTCTTCTCCGTAGAGGCGGTCTTTGCCTTCGTTACCTTCGAGTGTGTCGTTTCCTGCTTCTCCATTGAGGTAGTCGTCTCCTTCTCCTCCATAAAGGCGATCGTCGTTGCCTCCTCCCCAGAGGTTGTCGTTGCCTTCTCCTCCTTTGAGTAGGTCTTTGTCTATTTGACCGAATAGTTCGTCGTTTCCAGCTCCACCATCAAGGGTATCTTTGTCAAAACCACCTTTGAGGAGGTCGTTGCCTTCTCCTCCAGAGAGGTTATCGTTACCTTGGTTGCCATAGATGCGGTCGTTGCCTTCTCCTCCTTCTAGTTGGTCGTTGCCCGATCGTCCTTCTAGGAGGTCGTCATCGCTTCCTCCATCAAGGTTGTCTTGACCTCCCATACCATAGAGTTGGTCATCTCCTGCTTCTCCTTGGAGGTTGTCGTCTCCGTCTCCTCCGTCTAGTTGGTCGTTTCCGGTTCCACCTTTGAGGTTATCGTTACCTGTTTCTCCTTCTAGGTTGTCGTTGCCTGCTCCTCCGTCTAGTTGGTCGTCTCCTGTTCCACCTTTGAGGTTGTCGTTGCCTGCTCCTCCAGAAAGGGTGTCTTTACCTGTTCCACCTTTGAGGTTGTCGTTGCCTTCTCCTCCGTCTAGTTGGTCGTGGTCTTTGCCGCCTTTGAGGAGGTCGTTACCTGCTTGACCTTCTAAGGTGTCGTTGCCGTCTTGACCGTAGAGGCGGTCTTCTCCTTCTCCTCCATCTATGAGGTCGTTTCCCCTTTTGGCTTTGAGTAGATCGTCTCCTCCTAAACCACTGAGGATATTGTTTTGTGCGTCGCCAATGAGTAGGTCTTCGTATTCTGAACCTTCGAGGTTTTCGATGTTGGTGAGGGTGTCTTTTTTGGCGTCTCCTGCCCAACCTTTACCGTCAAAGAGACTGACGTGAACTCGACTTTCGGAGGTGAAGTAGGAGGCGGTGTCGTTGTCGTTGCCTCCGTCTAGTTTGTCTGGGTCTTTGCCTCCCACAATGAAGTCGTTACCGTCTTCGCCTTTGATGTTGTCTGTTCCTGATTCGCCGAAGATGATGTCTTCTCCATCCCGTGCTTCTACAATGTCGTTACCTGTTCCGCTGTGGATGATGTTGTCTACTTCGTCTCCTGTAATGGTGTCGTTGAAGTCGGAACCGATGACGTTTTCTGTGTTTAATATTTGGTCTGTGCCTCCGAAGCCGTCGTTGGCTTGGTTTTCTTCAAGGTTGACGTTTACCTTGTCTGGGTCTCGGCGGTAGGAGGCGGTGTCGTTGTCGTTGCCTCCGTCTAGTTGGTCGTCTCCGGCGTTACCTACCATTATGTCATCACCTGCAAGACCTTCGATGCGGTTATCTTTTTCGTTGCCGATGAGAACGTCATTGAATTCTGAACCGATGATATTTTCGAGGTTTTTGAGAGTATCTATGGTGCCAAAACCGTCTTGAGCTGTGCCTTTTTCGATGGTAAAGTCTGGTTCGGTATCGGTGGGGATGGGTTTGTCGGTGACTATGGTTGTATGTTGATAGCCACCTGGGTTTTCGTAGTCTTGTTGTTCGTTGATATTGACTACTACTCCATTGGGTGAGTTGTCGTAACTGACTGTATCGTTGTCATCACCACCGTCGATGAGATCGTTACCTTGTTCTCCTTTGAGGAGGTCGTTGTCTGTTTGTCCGTAAAGTTCGTCGTCTCCTGCACCACCTTTGACGTCATCATCTCCTGCTTCGGCGGTGACTATGTTGGCGTCATCATCGCCTGTGATGTTATCGTTGAATTCTGAACCGACAACGTTTTCGATATTAAATATTTGGTCGGTGGCATCGAAGCCATCGGTAGCTGTGTTAGTGGCGAGGTTGACTTCTACTGCGTTGGGGTCGCGTAGGTAGCTGACTACATCTGTGCCTGCTCCACCGTCGAAGTTGTCGTTGCCTGCGTTGCCGATAACTAGGTCGTTGCCTGTTAAGGCGTTAATTTCGTTATCTTTTTCGTTGCCAATGAGAACATCGTCTGATTCTGAACCGATGATATTTTCTAGGTTGGTAAGGATGTCTGTTGTGCCAAAGCCGTCAGATGCTGTGCCTGCTTCAATGGTGAAGTTGGGTTCTAAGTCTATGGGGTTGGCATCGGAGGTGTCGTTGCTGTAGGTGTTTGTTTCATCGATATTTACGACTACGGCGTTGGGGGAGTTGTCGTAGTTGACTGTATCAATATCATTGCCACCATCAATAATGTCGTTACCTTGTTCTCCTGTGAGGAGGTCGTTACCAGTTTGGCCGTTCAGGTTGTCATCTCCTGCACCACCTTTAACGTTGTCTGCACCAGTGCCTGCGGTGACAATATTTGCTTCTTCATCCCCTGTAATGTTATCGTCGAATTCTGAACCGACAACGTTTTCGATGTTAAATATTTGGTCTGTGTTGCCGAAGCCATCGGTAGCTGTATTGGTTGCGAGGTTGACTTCTACTGCATTGGGGTCGCGTCGATAGCTGACTGCATCGTTGCCTTCTCCACCATCGAGGTTATCATTGCCTGCGTTACCAATAACAACGTCATTGCCTGAGTTGCCGTCAATGTCGTTATCTTTTTCGTTACCAATGAGAATGTCATCAAAACCTGAACCAATAATATTTTCTAGATTTCCAGAAACATCAATAGTTTCCTCAATGACTGTATTTATTGTTTCATCATAGGTTGCTCTAGTAGCAGTAAAATTAAAGCTATCTTCAGTACCAAACCCATCTTGAGCTGTGGCTGCGTCGATATTAAAGTTGCCTTCTAAGTCATCTATTGGGCCTGAGTTTTGATAACCTTGTGTCTCATCAATATTAACAACAACTGCATCGGGAGAGCTTTCATAACTTACAACATCAACATCTTCACCGCCACTAATTCTATCGTTACCCGCTTCTCCCTTGAGCAGGTCGTTGCCAGCATCTCCTAATATTTCATCATCACCCGTACCGCCGTCTAGTTCATCCTCTCCTGTACCCCCACTAATATTGTCGTTACCAGCACCACCATAAACTTGATCGTCACCCTCATCACCGAGAATAATATCGTTGCCAGCTTGGGAGTCATTGCTGTCTCCATAAAGTTCGTCATTGTCAGCACCACCATCTATAAAGTCGTCTCCAGCGCCGCCATCAATATTATCTATTCCTGCTTGACCAGACAGTTCATCATCCCCTTCACCGCCAGAAACATTATCGTTACCCTCTCCAGCATTAACAACATCTTGACCACTACCACCAGAGAGATTATCGTTTCCAGCTCGACCTAATATTCTGTCATCTCCACTATCTCCGTTGATGACATCATCTGCTTCACCACCAGATAAAACATCATCTCCTTCACCACCAGAAAATTCTACGGATATGGCAATATTTTCAACATCAATTTTGTCATCAAGTTTGCCACCATTAGCCTGAATATTATTCACTTCAGTGTAATCTTGAGAATAGCCAATAGCATTAACAGTTATTGTGTCATTGTTTGGATTCCCTGAACCCTTGAGAATAAATATCTCACCATCGTCAGTGGTATTGATAAATAACCGTAATTCCGCCCGTGGCCCCATATTTAATTCTAGAGTGCCACCACTAAAGGTTTCAGGACCTTCATTGGCTAATATGGGCTCGTGGTCAGGACAAGTTTCAATGCCAAATTCGGCTAGGGTAGTTCTGGCAAAATCTCCTTCCCATTTCTTACCAAAGGGAGGCCAGCCAACTCGAGCGTAATATCCGAGAAACGCATCTAATTGACCACCTATATCAAATAAGCAACCTGGGTGGGAGTCAAAAATAGCTTTGAATTCAGAGCCACGAATTTTACCGTCACTTATTCCTAAATCGTCACCAGATTCTCCTAAGTCTTCTAAGTCAACACTGATAGTTGCTTCAATACCACCGTTAACTTCGGCTTTGGCAATAACGACATCCAGACCTACTCCTGCTTTGAGCAGACCGCTGACTTCTAATTCTGGTAAATCTTCTGTGCCATTTCGATTATCACTAAAGAAAAAGCCATCAAAAATTTTCTCTATTTCATCAGATTCATATCCAGTGTCAGCCCACTGTTTTATTCCTTCAGAATCATATCCAAATCCTAGATTTAGTTTTGCTCCTATTTCACCTCCAAAAGATACGGCAATCGGACCTACAATAGGAAACGAACCGTCTATACCAAAGGAGAAATCAAATTCGGGAACTTTAAATTCAAAAAAGTCTACATTTTGCCCAGTCAATAATCCAATTGCTGAAGTGGGATTATCTAAAATTGGGAATGACAGAAATTTATCAATAGAGTCTTTGTTACTGAAGAATTCTGTTTGAGCTTGAAATTGACCAGAGCTTCCTGGATTTTTTTCTTCTAGTTGAGCTAGGGTTGCGTTAAATTCTTGTTCTAGCTCTGCGAGAGATTTCTTCGGTGCTGAAAGGGTTGCCTCTGCAATAGAAGTACCGGAAGTTATATCAAAGTCACCTAGACTAACATCACCAATATTAATTCCTACTTCGCCTGCATCTTTATCAGCTATATTAGACAATACGTTAATAAAATTAATAGCATCCAATGCCAAAGTAACATTTTTAATAGTTGGGTCATTAGAAAATTGATTAGCTAAACCGAGTAAGTTATGCTCATCACCTCCTAAGTTTAATGGTTTTAAAATGTCTATTGGTTCTTTGAGAAAATTTGTGGCTGCTTGAATGGGTTCAGTAATTACTTGAATTGGTTCAACAATTGGTTTGACAAAATCGCTGAGAAAGGAACCTAAAAATATATTTGTGTCATCAAAACTAACTTGAGGAATGGCATTATTTTCAGCAAAATTCCAACTAATATTCAAATCTGTACCAACTTTTGGTAGTGCTGCTGAGTCGCCAAGTTTTGAGACGATATTTAATTTTATATCAGCAGAAGCATTTGGTTCAGCATTAATATTAAATAAAGTTCCGCCTATTTCAGATAATGTTAATTTACCGTCTGAATTTGGGTCTGTTACATCTACAGAATAATCTGCATTTAGCTGACTTCCTTTATCTGTAATATCAACTAACAAAAATCCCATTTCACCTTCTGCTTTTAAGCCTGGTAATGAAGCATTCAGACCAATATCTAATTCTTTATCTGGAGAAGTATCCAGGAATAACCCATCATCTGATGTATAACCAAAACCTAAATTAAAGTCAATGCCTAAATCTACTTTTGCTTTCCCATCAGTTATTAATCCTAACCCTGGCAAACCAATGTCAGAAGCTAAGGAAGTTTCTAAAGATTTCTCTTGATTAAAATCAATATTAAAAGTGAAACCATTGGCAATATTACCAATATTAATGTCTTGTCCTAATAAGTCTTCTAGCCCTTCTTCAATTAATTGTTTTGGTTGTTCTAATACGTTGCTTAATAACCCTGCTAATGGGTCAACTAATTTGGTTTCTAGTTCTGAGAGAATATCTTCTAGCAAATTTTCTCCAGCTACACCTAGTTGATTAATTCCATCTTCTATTGCGTCTTGAAGTACCTCTGTAATTTCTGCTCCACTGGGTGGATCTAGTAGTGCATTCAGAATATTTTTGGGAATAGATTCCGGGATGTCTTCAATCTTATTTATACTAGGAATTGCATCAAGGAAAGCTTCACGAATTATATTCAGAGGTTCATCCAAAACTTCAGCCAATAACCCACTAAACTGACTTCGTAATTCTTGGCTAAATTCAGTTATTGCTATTTCTAATACTGCATCAACTGTGGGAATTTCTCCTTTAAATATTTCCGGATTTAAAGATGTTAAAAATTCTGAAATAGCTGTAGCTAGTACATCAGAAACAGCTTTATCGCTGTTAATTTCAGACTTCAATTTAGGAATTATTTCGTCTTCAAATTTTTCAGGAATGGCTGTAATATCTATCCCTGATTTCAGCACATCAAGCTGCTTTAGTGCATCAAACAGAACTTGTTTTACTTGGTCTGAAGATAAATTTACTAAGTCTTCTAACTGTTCTAATTGAGCTAAAATATCGTTGTTGAGGTCATTGAGAAATTTGGCTGCTTGGTCTGTAGATTTTTGCAATTCGTCGCCCAGTAGAGGCAATTTTGTAAATATTTGATTGTCAATTGCTGCTTGAATAACTGTTAAATATTCTTTTAAACCACTGGTTACTCCTTCTACTACCGTTTTAGCATCTTTAAGACCATCTAGAATGTCATTTATTGCCCCACTAACTGTGTCGAGAAGTTCCTTTACATTCTGTTCAATTTGGATTTGCTGTCCATCTATATTAACAAGTGCAGTATCATCCTCTGTTTTTAATGCTTGTAATTCTTGTTCGTTTAATTCTACACCTTGCACTAACTGAGCAAAAATATCTCCTTCATCTCCAGAAGTATCAACCTGATTAATTTCATAATCCACAAAATGCCCAACTTCTTCTAATAAAAGATTGGCGATCGCCTCCCCATTTCCCACATTCTGACTAATATATTCTGCTGCTAAATAAATAGTGTTATTCGCTCCGGCAAAAGCACCATTCGCTCCATTAATCTCTGCTGCGGAGCGAATATCAATTTTTGGCAACCATTCTAAATTTTCTCCTTCCCATTTCCTTCGCAAATCTTCTACTTTTTCTCGCTCAAATTGATTACCAAAAGCTACTTCAAATATTGGTAATAAACTGCCATCTGTAGCAATTACTTTCAAGCTTTCTTCTAAACTTAATAATCCTAAATTCAAAGCAGACATTTCAGACTCATCTAAAAGCTGAGTCCCTATTATTATATTATTCATGTTATTCTCCTTAGCCCTGCATCCAGAGCCGCTAGTTCTCAGGAGTCACCCTAATTATTTGTTTAGTACCAAATACAATTTATTACTCAACTACTAGCCTATGCTAAATCATCTCACCTAAAATTCGGTACTTTTTTAGGTAGCTCCCTGATTTTTACTGATAAATGTTATTTTTAGATTAGCATTATTTATCCGTATTGTTGCTATTATTATTTTAATTTTTATATAGTTTTATATAGAAAATTCTGATTTTTTGTAATAATTAGTT
>NZ_JAAHGK010001450.1:0-1778 GCF_010672505.1 Okeania sp. SIO2B9
TCAAGGGATCTAGCCATTTTTAGGGCTTTGACGTATATTTACGGACGTTGTATGTAACGTCCCTACCCACTCCCCTAGTCCTCTGTAATGTGAAAATGTAGCAAACTTTTATTGCGCTTGGTATTAGTGGGATAGGTTCATTGGTCTTTGTTGGGTTGCGCTTGCGCTTAACCCAACCTACGGCATCAATGTTTTTTTACCCGATGTCATTAATAAACCTACCTCTTCGACTGTAGCGGTGGCAGCATCTAGAATATCAATAAACTTACCTTCATATATAATGGCAATATGATCGCTCATTGCCATGACTTCTTCTAATTCTGTAGAAATATATAAGATAGCTGCCCCTTGTTGTTTTTGAGCAAGTAAAGCTTGTTGTACATATTCTGTAGCACCGATATCTAAACCACGGGTAGGTTGCATAGCTACAATTAATGTTGGTTTTCCAGAAAGTTCCCGCGCCAGAATAATTTTTTGTTGGTTTCCTCCAGAAAGTTGATTGACTTTTAACTGCGGATGACTGGCACGAATATCAAATTTTTCTATGGCATTTTTCCCATGATTATTTATTACTCCAGACTGCAAAAAACCATAACGACAAAAAGGCAAAAATCTAAACAATTTCAAAATCAAATTCCGAGCAATACTAAAACTCATAATTAACCCCATTTTCTGGCGGTCTTCGGGAATATATCCCACTTTTAAATTATCTACAAATTCGATCTTTCCTTTCTCCACAAAACGCAAACCATTAATAGCATCGGCTAATTCTCTTTGACCATTGCCATCGACTCCTGCTACTCCTAAAATTTCTCCACTATGCAATTGAAAAGATAAATTATTCACTGTGGATAAACCTTGGTCATTTTTGACTTCTATATTTTTCACTTCTAGAACAATTTTGCCTTTTTCAGCAGCAATTTTATTAGAAACTAAATTTACTTCTCGACCCACCATCATTTCAGCTAATTTATGAGTAGTAATCGCTGCTGTTTTGATGGTATCTACCACTTTTCCCCGACGTAAAACTGTGACAGTATCACAAATATTCATTACTTCTTCTAGTTTATGACTAATAAAAATAATTGTGTGATTATTTGCTGCTAACTTTCGCAAAATATTCAGCAAAGAATTTACTTCTGCTGGAGTTAAAACTGCTGTAGGTTCATCTAAAATTAAAATTTTTGCTTGACGATAAAGTACCTTGAGAATTTCTACCCGTTGCTGAATACCTATTGGTAAATCTGCTACTTTACTATTCACTGGTATTTCTAAATTATAGGCTTTTGCCATAGCGTTAATTTCTGCGGATTTTGTACTTAAATTTAGATGAATTTTTCCACTATTTCCCAAGATAATATTTTCTGTAACTGTTAATGTTGGTACTAACATAAAATGCTGATGAATCATGCCAATACCATAATTTATTGCTACACCAGGCGAGGAAATTTTTATTAGTTTATCTTCTAGATAAATTTGACCATAATCTGGTTGATATAGTCCTGATAATATATTCATTAATGTGGTTTTTCCTGCACCATTTTCTCCAAGAATAGCGTGGACAGAACCTGCTGCAATGGAAATATTAATATTATCGTTAGCAACAAATTTTCCGAAACTTTTAGTAATATTTTCTAAATGTAAATATGTCATCAAGTATTAGATAATATTTTTTTTGATTTTAATGTAATTAAAATAATTATTAGTGGCAGTTATGAATGATTTTTTGTATCCGTAGGAGGGTTGCGATCGCTACTTTTTTTTTCACTCCATAAAAA
>NZ_JAAHGK010001451.1:0-1778 GCF_010672505.1 Okeania sp. SIO2B9
AGTGAAGATTTGAGAGTTATTTTGAGTTGTCATAAATTAGAGATTTTTTCAGGAAATAAGGGAAGCAAATGGAAAATATCTCTAACAAAATGCGCCGACAAAGAAAGATTTTTGGCAACTGGTCTAAATCTCAATTAACTCATAAAAAAAAGAGATGTTTAATAATAAATTTGCGATCGCCACTGTCACAAAACCAGATTAGAAAACCACATACATAATAGAGAGGTGAAATTAAGTCTTGAATTAGGACAAATACTCTCTAATAAATACATTTATTCTTGAGTAATTAAATTAGTTTTGTTTATTGGTCAGCTCTCTCAAGATTTTGGGAGAGTATTTTATCCAGAATTTGAGTAATTTTGGAATTGATTTAGAAATTACTTTCTTTGGCTTCTGATGATCGAGTCTGCTAGATGTCTAATCAGAAAAACAGTCTCTTGCAGGTTGGGTTGAGAGACCTGAGATTGCTTCTCAAAGGTTAACCCAACAAAAAATATATTTGTTGGGCTGAACTTAATTTGCCTACCTACAATATCCTGGCTAAATTATCAGAACATGACAGCAGACTTTTTTCAGATTTTACTTATTACACAATTAATCTAATTGTAGAAGATTTACCAATTTAGAAGATTCTTGTCTTGAATCAGACTTTTTTGCTTTGCTGTTAGTTGGTAAGACTCCAGAGTTTGATGAACAGACAGAAATTATTTAATCCTTAATTACAGAAGAAAAATACTTTTGATAAAGCACTTATTAAAGGATTACTAATATTAAGAGCGATCGCCTCCTCAAAATATAAGGCCATTGTAGGAAGCGATCACCTAACTTATTAAAACAACTAACGTTTCTCTAACCAACTCAATAAATCTTCCAGACTTTTGAAGTCTAAAAAATCTTCTCCTAAACTTTCTAAATTTTCAATGGATAAATCTTCCACTTGACTACTTATAGTTACTGAAATTTCTCCAAAACACTTTTTCAGTTGACGCATGATTAAGACTATTGTTTGATTAAGTCGTCCTTGTTCTACCGCATAAATTATTCGCCCTCTTTAATCTTGCAAGGTTATTCCCCGACGGTCAACTATATCTAGTTCTTCTGCCGTCATATTAATTTTATTGGCAATATTTAAAGCCATTTCTATCTCTGATACTTCTCCCAAATTTTCTGGTATTTCATGCAAAGTAGCTGCCTCTTTCAAAAAATAAATCAACTTATCAGTCAAACTATTCAACTCTGACAAAGTTCTCTTAAACTTTGGTAATTCTACAAAAATTAACCGCAATTATCGCTCCAGGCATTCAAACTTTTTGATTTCCTCTTGAAACACAAATTTATTAATCACACCCTCAGTATTATTAAACAGAATAAAATCAGTAATAGTCACCGCAATTGCTGGATTTAATAGAGGATAATCTTCTCCTTTTTCTAATTGATTGGCATAAGCTTTAGCTAGGTTATAAGCTACCCGTTTGCTAAAAGCAGTCATTCGCGCCACTTACATTTCAATTACTACCAGAGAGCCATCTCTTAAAACTGCTTTTATATCTAAATAAGTCTCCTTTAATGATATTATCTGACCGGGATTATAAGGATTGACAATTGTCAAAGATTCAATTACTTTCTCTCCTTCATAAATAATCGCATTCAGAAAGCTAATTAAAATCTCTTTGCTTTGTTCCGATCCAAATATTTTTTTAAAGGCATAATCGACTTTTGGGTTAATAAATCTCATAATACTTTTGATACAGTTAATCTCAGAAGTTATGAAAAATATT
>NZ_JAAHGK010001452.1:0-1770 GCF_010672505.1 Okeania sp. SIO2B9
CTGTGGGGTATTAAACCCACAGTTAAGAGGGGTGCTTAAAATTGTTTGGGGTTATAAGATAGGGGCGTGACCTGTCGAAGAATATCCATAAGGAATGATACCAATTCCCATGCATTAATGCTATACTTAGGTAACACTTCAGTTATTAAGTAATTAAAAAAATAGAGCATTTTTTTTACTAATTTTAGCCAAGCTAAATGTTAATTATTCTTGTGTTTACTTCCCCTCCTGGGAGGGGCTAGGGGTAGGTCCCATACTCAAGATACGGGTTGAAAAGTTTTTGATAAATGGTATTAGACCTTATGCCTTCAGCATAACTGCCTTCTGCCTTCTTCAATTATTTAAGTTTGCTGACGAGAAATTATAAACATTCACGCCTTTTTTGTTTTCATTATTCCCAATTTTCCCAGTAACCGACCTAAATAATGTTTCCAAGTATAAGGTTTAAAGACAATACATCTTTTCAGATGGGGAATCCAAACTCTATGTTTATTACCATTTAAGTTAATTAAATAAGCAATATAGCAATCCTATTTTATTCGTGTCAAAAATCTTACTGCTTTTTAGGGAACACTTAACTGGGAACAGAGAACAGGTAAGAGTTTCAGTTTTTTTATTTACTTTTTGATTTGTCACGACCTATTTAGGATTGCTATATTTTCTATATTCCGGGAATAACCATGGAGAATTTTAACTGGTTCAGCAAAGGCATTAATAAAACAAAATCTAGCATTCCATTCACTAGGCAAAGGGTACATTCTTGAAGAGGAATTGAGCAAAACTTGTGCGAAAGATGTTTGGTCACTTTCTCGCAACTTACTATTAGATAAAAGCTTACTTGTATAGAGGTCAATCCATTCTTTAAATAACTGATCGTTTGCTTCATTTTTTCTAAAAAGAATTACCCCTGTATTTAATGGTTTACAAGGAACTTTTTGACCTGATTCTAAAATTGGATAGAAAGTATCAACTGGAGCAGGAACTAGGGCAAGATCGAAATATTCTAAGATGTCAAATCCATTTTCACAGTCACTGGCGAAAAAAGTATCTGTATCAGCAAAGATAGTTTTTTCATAAGGTGATAAAAAATATAAATTTTTGACCTTGAATAATAATCCTTCATTTCTACAAGTTACTTGTTCATCTACTCGAATAATTTGATCGAATAAATCTTTATCTTCAGGGTCTTGATTACAAGCTAGAGAGATTTTTATAGATGGATTAATCTTTTTTAAACTTTTAGCAGAGTCGCAAGCTTCATCAACATATTTTTTGCCCGCAGCAACGTAAAAAACGCCAGAATTTGAGTTAGTCATTAGCTTATAACCTAATTTAATTTGATTCAAATATACATTTGTGAATACTTTTCCGGGTCGCCCTCAATAAGCAGTATTTTTTAGAGTTGATATGTAAGCATTCAGCATTCAGCTATTGCTTTGTAGTCGGTAAAAGCCATTAATAAATTGATGCCAAATTCAACTTGATGTTGCTGAGTGGTCATAATTTTTAGATGAAGTATCAACGCAAAACATCAGTTTTTCAATTTTACCTTCAGCTACTTACCATTACATTTAAGCAACGCCTTAAACTTTACTATCAAAGCACAGTCCCTTGACCTTTATATGTAAGCATTCAGCATTCAGCATTCAGCTATTGCTTTGTAGTCGGTAAAAGCCATTGATAAATTGAGGTCAAATTCAATAGTAAGAGATAACCGTTAATAGCTGAATTGTTACGTTTATATCCCGATAAATCAAGGTATTTACCAAA
>NZ_JAAHGK010001453.1:0-1768 GCF_010672505.1 Okeania sp. SIO2B9
TGATCAGTCTACTACTGATAAACCAGAATGACCGTAACGTAATAGTATGCGATGAGCTTCTTCTATGGATGTCTCAGGAGGAATGGTGCGAACTGGAGATGACATCAAATCTCTGGCGGTGGGAGGTTGAGGAATTTGATTTTTGAGTTGGTCTACGAGTTTTTCCAGGGTTGCTTCAGGGTTACTGTCTCGGAGAGTAACTGCTGCTGCTCGGAGATGACCACCACCACCGAGAGGTTGTAATAGTTCGCTGAGGTTAGTATCTGGGATACGCGATCGCCCGATAATACTTAAGCTTTTTTCTGTTGTGTCTTTGAAGGAGTGGGTATGACCTAGGAGGAGAGCATCTATTTCTGTAAGGTCAATTAAACTAGAAGCTAAACTGGATAAACCGGGAATATATTCATCAGTGTGTAATAGTATCCACCCTATCTGATAATTTCTCACGGTGGAGCGTTGGATATTTTCCAGAGCTATTTTCAATAAATCTTGCAGTTGGGGAGATAAACCAGGTTCAGCATATTCGGAAATTACGGGTAAACTAGCGCCTTGCTGCATTAACCATGCTAAAGCTACTGCATCTCTTGGTGTTGTGTGGTCGAAGGTTAGGGAACCAGTATCAGCGTGGATACCAAGGGCCATAATTGTTGCTTCTGCTGGAGTTAAGACAGGGGTAGAATTGTTTTGGAGAGTCTGGAGTTTTTCTGCGATGAGGGTTGTGGTTGCTCCCACTGCTTCTATATAAGTTTGGGTAGCTGGAATATCGGTTTGAATTTCACAGTGATGGTCATAGATGATAATTTCTGATAGGTGGGGTAAGTCTAACCATTGGGCAGTTTTTCCCAGTCGGGAGCGTGTTTGAGTATCAACTATATATATGGAGCGGATTTGTTTTGGGTTGACGGAGCGACGTTCGATGATGGCAAATTCGTCTCGATGGAGGGCAAGGAATTGTTTGACGGTGGGGTGACAACCGCCAGTTAGTACGAGGCGACTACCTGGGTGGAGGTGGGTTAGTCCGACGGCGGCGCCGAGGGCGTCGAAGTCTGCGGTTGTGTGGCATAAGATTATGTTCATTTCATATTAAGTCAAAAGTCAAAAGTCAAAAGTCAAAAGTCAGAGTTTATGGGAAGTCAAAATTCAAGAATTTAGAATTTAGAATTTAGAATTTAGAATTACCTCTTCTTATAAATTAAGAGGATTGGTTAAAAGGATTTTTTTTCTTCTCTTGGTCTCATGGATATGGCGAGGAGACCCGCTCTTGACAGAGCCGCTCCGCTAACGCCATCCCATCCTACGGAATGCTCCGCAAACGACCGCTTTTTCTCCATGAATGGAGAGGCTTTATACCTGAATTTTTTGGTAATATTTTATAGGCTTAAAAATTTTAGGATAACATAAATAATTAAGTCATCTAAAGATTACTAAAGGTAACTGATTTATTATAGCTAATTAACGAGACTTGATATTATTTCTATAGGATGAGATTGTTGAAGAAATTCACAGAATTTGTGAAGAGTATTCTCGTTCATTTAATTATGATTTGAAACCCATATTTGCTGATTTACAAAAGCAGCAAGCGGAAAGTACCAGGGAAGTTGTGAATTTATCTCGAAAACCAGATATAACAAAACGTTGGAGGAGAAAAAAATTTATGATTTCTCAACCCCAAGATTATGCAAAAATGACCCGTGAAGAATATCTAGAATGGGAAGCTAAACAGGAATTTCGCCATGAATATGTAGACGGTGAAGTTTTAGCTATGACT
>NZ_JAAHGK010001454.1:0-1762 GCF_010672505.1 Okeania sp. SIO2B9
TGTTGAACGTTGTCCACCAGAGATTAAATCGGGAATTATCAAAGTCATGGGAGTTAATAATATCAAGGTTAAAATGAATATACTTACTGATTTAGGTGCATTCCGACAAATAAAATAAATTGAGTATATGACTAAGACTAAAGTTATCAATAATAGATACGGCCAGATTGTATTGAGACTTAATAAAGCATCATTATCAAAAACAATATTTTTGACATCAAATAATCTTTCTGGAGAGCCAATTTGAATATCAATAAAAGTAAAACCTAAATTAATCAACCATCTTTTCAACAAGGTTAATAAAGGTGCTGCTTGAGATACCCATTTTGTGCCATCGAAATGTTCAATTATTACTATAAACCATGGTAAAAAAATTAAAAATCCAGAAACAGATGCTAAGAGATAAGATTTGAATTTTTTGGTTAATTTTAGTTTTTCGATTAAAAGTATATATGATCCATGACCCAAGGCTAATAATATTGAAAAAAGATGAGTATATAGGGCAAAAATTAAACTTACTGTGTAAATTTGCCAGCTACGTTTAGTGGGGATTTTCATTGCCCGAAGTAAGGCAATACTTGATAATAAAATTGTTACTGTAAATAAACTATAAACCCGTGCTTCTTGAGCATATAATACTGAAATTGGAGAAACTGCCGTCAGAGCGATCGCTATTTCTCCAACTAATGGTTGATTGAACAATTCTCGGCATAACCAGTAAATACAAGGAAATATTAATAAGCTGGTCAAAGCTGAGAAACTTCTGGTTATTGCTACAGAATGACCGAATAATTTTACCCACCATCTGAGTAGTACAAAATAAATTGGTAAATGTTCGGGGTTTTCTGTTGCTAAAGAGTTGATAGTATTAATGACATTTTTATTAGAGTTAGTGCCTTGATACTGCTGGAAAAATTTCCCACTAATTATGCCAGCTTCATTGGTTATATCTTCTAATTCGCCCCTAGTATAACCAGCAATTCTTAAGGAGGTAATTGTTTCATCGTACCAGTAAACTTTGCGGTCAATATTTATGAATCTGAAACATATTCCTAAGATTAAGGTAATGGCAATAAATATTTTTAGCCAAGTAAAATAAGGTTTTTTATAGAACATTAAATCAGTTATCAGTTATCAGTTATCAGTACCTCCTGTAATAAGGAGGCAAGAAAATACGGAATCTTCTTTTTCTCTTTGTCTCATAGGTATGGCTCCGAGACCTCGCCATTCCACCCTACGGAAAGCTGCAAAGATTAACCGCTTTTTATCCTCTTAAAAGAAGAAGCTTCAGACTCAAATTTTTCGGTGATATATGGTAGATTTTACGTTCAATTTCATTAGGAATTTAAACCTCACTGACTTCTGACTCCTAATAAAGAACCTAGTCTGCTGTAATTATTTTTTTGCTTTCCCTAGATTAATTAGAGATTTTTCAGCATTTTTTGTTAGTAATTTTTTTGAACTTTATCAAACAGGGAATATTTTGTCAATGATAACTGTTTATATAAAGGAAGAAAAGAAGAAAAATTTTTCAATAGTAGCTATTTTTCAATAATTTGATACATCTTATATAAATTATCGATATAAGTTCTTTCTACTCCTGAACATTGAATAGAATCATCATTTTTAATAATTATATGAGTTATCTGATATTTATCAATTAAATTTTGCAAAGCCTGACATTTAGCTATGGCAGAATTATCATAAAACTGCTGTGCCATTAATAATCTATTGTGCCATTCAATAACTTCTGTATCTTTGA
>NZ_JAAHGK010001455.1:0-1761 GCF_010672505.1 Okeania sp. SIO2B9
TCAATAATATAATTTAGGCGATCGCTATTTTCTCAGACTAAATCCTCTTTCCTCTTAAATTACTTGAATCAAGTCTTTTCAAGCTATACATAAAAAAGATATAAACGGGTTAAAATCAGTGAATAATCCACTGATTTTAACCTCGATAAAACTTAAATTTAAACAGACAATAATTTTAGTTGTTCAAGTAAACTGGGTGATACATTCGAGTTTACTGAGACTATGTTCAAAGAAATTAAATTCTTTGATTAAAGAGGATTTGGCGATTATTTATATAAGTAGCTTATCATAACCGAATTTAGCATAAATCAAAATTTTAAAAATTTTACTGAGACTATGTTCAAAGAAATTAAATTCTTTGATTAAAGAGAATTTGGCGATTATTTATATAAGTAGCTTATCATAACCGAATTTAGCATAAATCAAAATTTTAAAAATTTTAGAGTATAATAAAAAAATCAACTAAGAGATAAAAATTAAATCAAATTCAGAAAATTATTTTCAAATAAAGATTGTTTATGACCGAAACTATTCAAATTCCTGAACAAATAGTAATAGATCTTAGTAAAATCCTGCAAATATTTGCCATCGCAGTCATAGGAATAGTCGTAGTTATCGTAATTCGCAAACTGCCTGAATTAATAGAGAGGATTATATCTACAGAAATTTCCGAAGCATATAAAATTATAATATCTCCAAATAAATCACTAATTGGAGTAGTAATTGCCATAGCCATATCTGAGATAACTCTTCTGGCTGTTACACCATATTCTCAGGTATATATTATAGAAATTACTCTGAGTTTAATTTTAACTATCACAACTACTTGGCTAGGTTCTCAATTTGCTAAAAAGTTTTTTGATGTTTATTTAATAGAAGCAGCATTTAGAAGCGATCAAAAAGCTAATAGTGACTTATTTGTAGTAGGTAAATTTATTGCTAACTTTATCATTCTTGTATTAGCTATTATCATTTTTGCTCAGACTCACCAAGTGAATGTATTTGGTATTATTGCTAGTCTAGGAGTAGGAGGTGTAGCAGTTGCTTTTGCTGCTCAAAATACTTTAAGTCAATTACTTGGTGGTATCGTACTTTATGTAGATAGACCTTTTGTAGTAGATGATTATATTGGTCTCCCAGATGGTACTTTTGGTAGGGTAGAATCAATTGGTTTACGCTCTACTAAAATCCGTTCTTCTGGTAAAGGTACATTAATTATTATTCCTAATAATTCTCTGACACAGGTAAATATTGAAAACTTTACCGCAGCCAAGAAAGTTATGTCGATTCTATACTTAACTTTTTATCGTCAGGTAGATATTGAAGAACAAGCATTAATACGTCAAGTTATCTTAGCAAGTACAAGTGATGTATTTGGCATAGAGCCTCGTAATACTGATATTACCTTTAAAAATTCACAGAATTCTAACTTACAAGATATAACTCAAGCCCAGATTACATTTTTTATTTTAGGTTCTGGTAAAGTATCTATGGATTTGCGTCGTCAAATGTTGGATAATGCTAGCCAAAGAATTACTTTGAAACTTAAGGAATATGGTATTGCTTTTGATATAGAGCAACCTAGTATCTATGTTGATTCACCAATTACAGTTTAATTGATTATGTTTTTTTCAAATATAATTAACAAGGTCAATCAGCTATCTGTTTTTTTGCAAGGTTCTAGCATTCCTCACTATCTAATTTTTTTTGTATTTGCCCTGGGAGCTGTATTGATAGGAAAATATACACCAGGAATAGTGA
>NZ_JAAHGK010001456.1:0-1757 GCF_010672505.1 Okeania sp. SIO2B9
ACTAAAGCTCTCTTGACTTGTTTCATTAGTGTCGTGAGTTAAGATTTTTATTGATTTAGTTGACATGGTTAACAATAACACTAATAAAACAATACCAAACCAGTATTTTTGCTGAACCTATTTGCTTTGTTGCACAAACAGAGCAAATAGGTTCATTAATTAATAATTAATAATTACCTGGTGGTTAAAACCGTTACATAATTGAATATATAAGGAAATTCAAGAGCACTTTTTTCTCCACAGCGAGTGAGAGGCTTTATCATTTTCTTTGTGGGTTTAATACCCCACCGTCAACGGGGGTGTTCAAAATTACTTGGGGTGAGAATCCCCATGTAATTTTCCTCCTGTCTCCTGTCTCCTGTCTCCTGTCTCCTTCTTCAAACCTTGATTTTTCGGTAAAAATATTGGAATTTTAGGGGTTATGAATTTATCAAAATAATTAGCTCTAAAACCATGCTTTTTAATCAGTTATCAGTTAAATCTTTTTTCTAGTTTGATCAAAAGAATAAAGTGAGAATTTAACTTCTGAATTATTACTTCTGACTTGATCAAAAACTTGATTTTTTCCTCTCAAATCACACAATCCCAAAAGTCCCAAAATTTACGTCAAAAATACTAATTTCAACAAGTACCTGCTAATTTCGACATAATAGAAGTAATATAGTTAACCTAAGAGAAAGTTATAATTCAGCTCCTCACTGCCATTGTGCCTAATTCTCAAGGAGGGACAAAATGAAAGAACAAAATCAAACTCGTAATTTATCTGTTGGTATTGTGGCCAGTGTTTGTGCATTGGCAGTGGCGGTAGGTGGTGGCATCGCCTTATGGACAAATTTACAATCAACCACCACAAAAACTTCTGATAATTCTCAGACTTTTACAACTCCCTCAACTCCAAAGTCGCCTGATGAGACTTTGCCTCCCCCACCTCCTGCTAAAGTTGAATCTCCAGACTCTGTTCCTTTATATGTGCCTCAACCCAAAGCAGTTACAGAAAAAACTGTAGAACTTTATTGGGTTAAAGACACTACTGGAGAAATTGATTTAGTTTCTTCTACAGTGAAATTAGAAACAGCAGACGAACCGGAAGCTATTTTAAAAGCTGCTTTTGACCGCTTGCTCGTAGGTCCAGCAAATACCGATGTCCTTAGTGCTATTCCCACAGGTACAAAAGTTCAAGCACTTACTGTTGAAAATAATGGGGTCTACATCGACTTATCTGAAGAATTTACTTCTGGAGGCGGTAGTGCTTCGATGATGAGTCGCTTAGGACAAGTTATTTATACTGCCTCTAGTTTAGAACCAGATGTAAAAGTGTGGATTTTTGTGGGTGGTAAACCTTTAAAAATGCTTGGGGGTGAAGGTTTAGAAGTATCTCAGCCCATTACTCGTGATAATTTTCAGCAAGAATTCCAATTTTAGATATCATATACCATTTTAGGGGCGGTTTTAAAGTAAACAAATAGTTCAAAGCCGCTCCTGACAAAGTCAATTTTTTCAGTATCTACTCAGAATCACGATTTACAGTATCAGGGGAAAAAGCAGGTAAACAAATAGCAATATATTCTGCTCCCTCAGCACCAGGTGTACTGTATTTTACCCATTCTCCCTTACGAGCTATTACTACTTGGCCAGCATTAACTTCTAACTGACCGCCTTCATACTCAACACATAGTTTTCCTTGAAGTACCAGAGTAAATTCATCAAATTCTGGCCTTTGACCTGGTTCCATCCAGCCACTAGGAGAGCGCATTTGG
>NZ_JAAHGK010001457.1:0-1757 GCF_010672505.1 Okeania sp. SIO2B9
AACTGAGTTGTACCCCCGTCAGACCATCTCCACAAGCTTTTCTTTAACCGCGTGCCCCACGGCTATTAAACCTCTATTTCTGATTACTTTTGCAGCAGCTATATCACGATTTATTTCATAACCACAGTTGCTGCAATTATGTTTTCTATCAGAGAGTTTTTTCTTTTCAATCTGCCCACATTTAGGGCATTCTTGAGAAGTATAATTCTTGTCAACTTTTCCATAATATTTGCCTCTTTTCCAGCAGATATAAGGAAGTATTTCATTGATAAATTGACCGATGCCACTGTCATTAGATTGTTTTCTGACAATACCTCTAGACCAAGAATTAAAGTTAATATCTTCAACGAAAATATTGTCTGTATTATCACAAAGTTCATGAGCTAATTTGAAATGCCAGTCCCGTCTAGTATTGGCTATTTTCTCATGTATTTTAGCTATCTTTTTCTGAAGTTTTAACCAATTATTTGACCCCTTCTTTTTTTTATTAAGTCTTCTTTGCAGCAATTTAAGCTCGCGTAGTTGGCTGAATAAAAACTTAGGAGATTTGATTAATTTTCCAGTTGAAGTAGCTACAAAACTTTCTATACCTGCATCTATTCCTAATGACTTTTTACCTACTGGATTATCTGGCAATAACTCAGATGAAGTAAAAATAATCATCAAATAATAGCCACTAGCTTTTTTGACTATCCTAGCTTGTTTAGCTTGAAAACCATCTGGATATGGTCTACTTTGTCTGATTTTAATCCAACCTAGTTGAGGTAGTTTAACTCTATTATTGCCTAAGCAATTTTTCAGCATTGCAGGAAAAACAAAACTTCTCAGTTTTTTCTTAAACCTTGGATAACCTTTTCCTTGAGATTTCATGTCAGAAAAAGCTCTATCCAAAATTTTTAAAGTTTGTTGTAAAACTTGAGCATTAACTGACTTTAATTTAGGATGAATTTTTTTAGCTATTGTGAGATTTTTGGCTTGATGATTGTAATTAGGATAAGGCGCATCAGCAGGAATAATATATTCGGAAACAATTGAACAGCTATTAATTGGTGATTTTCTCGCACTTGACCAGTCTTTTCGCTCTCTCAAAGCATAATTGTACACACTCTTACAAACATCAAGAATATGATTAATCTCTATTTCTTGTTGCTGAGTTTGGTTGAGCTTGTACTGGTAAGTTAAAGTAATCAAAGGTTGAAAAATAAAATGTTAATAACTATATTATAACTGATACTGGATTGATTCGCGCTTCGCTCAATTAATAGATTTGTTGAAATTCATTTCACCGCTAAATTAGAAATTATAGCGGGAGTCCTCTTTCAAGATTCTCTGATAGAATGGTAGGGAAATAGTTTTTGTAGATATTTGTATATATATTTTGGTTAATTCCAAGACTTTATTTACTAAATCAGCCCCTACAAAAAACCCATCTTATCTTGTTCCTTATATTAATTATGTCACTTGTTCACTTAAAAAAATCTGTAGTCACTCTTCACCTCCGAGAAATGGTTGAAGATGGTCAAACAAACGATCGCCTTGCATTATTAGGACTAGGTGCGTTTTTGATTGGTCCATTAGTTGCTCCTACTGTCACAAAAGTTGCAAGAAAAGTAGTTAAGGGTGCAATTAAAAGTGGTCTTTCTATGTATGAACAGAGTCAGGAGACTTTTGCCGGAATTAGTGAAGAGTTTGCCGATAATTTGGCAGAATCTCAAACTAATCGTTGAGATTAAAATTATTAAGTTAGGGGTCGTGTA
>NZ_JAAHGK010001458.1:0-1751 GCF_010672505.1 Okeania sp. SIO2B9
CGTCAAGATATTTCTCATCCTTGTGGATTAGAATTATGGTTAAGTGGAGACCAGATCCGAAAAGGAGCTGCCTTGAATGCGGTACAAATAGCTGAGTTATTGGTGGAAAAATATTGCTTGAGGGTAGAAGCAGCAACAGTTTAGACTCAGGGTGCAAAAAACAAAAGAAAAAAAAAGAGTATTCAACAATTAATAATTAACAATTATCTCTCCTTGAAAAGAAGAGGATTGACTCAAAGGAAAATTTTTTCTTGTTTCTCCTTTAAAGCAGAGGCTTTAAACCTTAATTATTCGGTAAAGTTAGTTCCTATTTCTACAATGTAATGAAATGGGTTATTAACAATAGTTCAGTCATACAAAAATAAAAAAATTTTGCAGAGAGACTGTAAAGCGAAAGCGATGTTAATCTGAAAAAAAATTAGGTCTAGTAAGATAGCCCAAAAAAAAGAATAAGACCTAACAAAGCTATAAAAAAACCATAAGGAGTGCAAAGAGTGTGGTAGATTTCGGTAAAGTTATAACTGCAATGATTACGCCGTTTAATTCAGACGGTAGTGTTAACTATGAAGAAGTAGAAAAACTATCTATATGGTTGACAGAAAATGGGACAGATTCATTAGTAATATGTGGAACAACAGGAGAATCTCCAAGTTTAACATGGGAAGAAGAATATAAACTATTTCAAGTAGTTCAAAAAGCAGTAGCAGGAAAAGCTAAAGTAATAGCTGGTACTGGGTCAAACTCCACAATAGAAGCGATCGCAGCTACCGAAAAAGCTGCTAAATTAGGCTTAGATGGTTCATTACAGGTGGTACCATATTATAATAAGCCACCACAGTCAGGACTTTATGAACATTTTAAGGCGATCGCTCAAGCCACCCCAGAATTGCCAATAATGGTATACAATATACCAGGGCGTACTGGTCAAAATCTGATTCCTGAAACTGTAGCCAAACTGGCCGAAATTCCTAATATTGTTGCGATTAAAGAAGCCAGTGGTAACATAGATCAAGTAAGTCAGATTAGGCACTTGACTGCACCAGAGTTTAAGATTTATTCTGGGGATGATTCCCTCACACTACCACTTATGGCTATTGGTGGAAGTGGCGTTGTCAGTGTAGCTAGTCATTTAGTAGGAAAACAGCTACAAGAGATGATAGTAGCGTTTGAAACAGGTAAGGTACAAGTTGCTACAGAAATTCACCTAAAACTATTCAGCTTATTCAAAGCTTTATTTGCAACAACTAACCCCATTCCGGTAAAAGCAGCTCTGAATCTGCTAGAGTGGAAAGTAGGCTCTACTCGCCCTCCACTATGCGACCCTCCAACTGAAGTAACTGAAAAATTATCAGCAGAAATGGGTCAACTAGGTTTATTATGAGTCAATTTCACTGGTAATAAAATTTTTCAGAAAATTAAATATTATCAATCTGAATAATGATTTAGTTACCCCCTCACTAAATCGCTAAAATCTTGAATTTTTAAGAGATTAGTTTTTCTACTTTTAACTAATGGGTATTAAAAATCAGTAATGCCAATTTTAAAAAAGAATGTTTAGAATAATTCAGGGTAATAAAAATAATTTACAGGAGATGTCTCTTTGACTAAAAAAATGAATTACAACTAGTACCGTTGCACTGATGGAAGCTGCTCAAGAACTTGGTCACGAAGTTTGGATAACGGAAATTAACCAATTAAGTACTATTGAAAGTAAAGCTTGGGCAACCCTCAAGCGGGCACATTTAATGCCA
>NZ_JAAHGK010001459.1:0-1750 GCF_010672505.1 Okeania sp. SIO2B9
ATTCTTTCTATTATATTGGATACTTTCAATACTTAGGGGCTGCTGTTGAAGTCCAGACTTTATATTTAGCAAGGGTTGCATTGTGTTGAGATAGACGTTAAGTGCACGAAAACGAGTCTAAAATGCACAAAACCCATGCACTTACCCAGGGAAATGTACCGACAATCATCCCCCGGCCAGCTATCGTTTGAAGATTTTTATTTGCCATTTGGGGGCAAGTTATCGGCGAAGAACCGCTGGGTCAAACTGGCGGAGGTGATTCCATGGGAGGAGTTTGAATCGCTCTACGCTAGCCAGTTTAGTGAGGAGATGGGAGCGCCAGCGAAAGGATTTCGGATGGCGTTGGGCGCGTTGATTATCAAAGAAAAATTGGGAATCAGCGACCGCGAGACGATTGATCAGATCCGCGAGAATCCATATCTGCAATATTTTCTCGGACTACATGAGTACAGTGACACGCCACCGTTTGATGCGTCCATGATGGTCCATTTTCGCAAACGGATAGGGTTCGAACTGGTGTCAGCCGTCAATGAATCGGTAGTGCAATCAGGCATAGCCTCATCATCATCAACCTCGAGTTCACCTGAGCAACCTACATGCGCAAGCGATGATAATTCAGACCCACCCGAATCGCCGCCATCGAGTGGCAATCAGGGTCAGTTGATTGTGGATGCCAGTTGTGCGCCTGCTGATATTCGCTATCCGACGGACTTGGATTTGCTCAACCAAGCCAGAGAGCATAGTGAACGTCTTATCGATGCGTTATATCAACAGGTAGCGGGCTGTCTTCCCAAGAAGCCGCGAACGTATCGTCAAACCGCTCGCAGAGACTATCTCAGAATTGTGAAACGGCGTAAAAAGCCCCGAAAATTACTCCGCAAGGGTCTGCGAAAACAGCTCAACTATGTACGCCGAAACCTGGGTCACATTGACCGGTTAATCGAGGCCGGAGCTACACTTGCAGCACTGAATCCACGAGAGTACAAGACCCTGTTGGTGATTCATGACGTCTATCGGCAACAACAGCACATGTACGACCACAACCAGCGGCGGATCGATGACCGCATTGTCAGTATTTCACAGCCTCATGTGCGTCCGATTGTCCGCGGTAAAGCAGGCACACCCGTCGAATTTGGCGCTAAGTTCGATATCAGTTGTGTGGCAGGCTATGTGTTCCTCGAACATCTCAGTTGGGATAACTTTAATGAATCCACCCACTTGATTAATCAGATAGAACGGTTTCGAACGCGCACCGGACACTATCCAGCCTCAGTGCATGCCGACCAGATTTATCGAACACGGGATAATTTGAAGTGGTGTAAACAGCAGGGCATTCGGCTGAGTGGACCGCCCTTAGGTCGACCGTCGAGCGATGAAACTGAGCAAGCCCGACTCCGACAACAAGCTCGGGACGATGAGAGTATTCGCGTTGCCGTCGAAGGTAAGTTTGGTCAGGGTAAACGACGATTTGGACTCGGACGGGTGATGGCCAAACTCGCCCAAACTGCAGAAACCATGATTGCCATCACTTGTTTGGTGATGAACTTGGAGAAACGGCTACGCCGTTTTATTGTCGTGTTTTTGCTAGGGTTGATGCGCTTTCTACTCGGCTATCAGACGAATGTGTGTCCCTTTACAGCAACGTTAAGCAAAGACTGGCTAAAAATCCTTACCTCTGGGACAGTGCCTACTGACCCTGTCTGGGCTGTTGGATAACCCCTGAGATTTTTATTCAGTTTTTCAGCAAACC
>NZ_JAAHGK010000146.1:0-8751 GCF_010672505.1 Okeania sp. SIO2B9
TGACACCTCCTAAAACATTTTGCATTAATGTTTTGAAAGACCTGAGAATTTCTACTCGGTTTTGCCGACAAGTATTAGAATTTAAACCATGCCAAATTACCTGTTCTATTTCATCAATAATTACCACTCCATTCGACCAATTTTCCGGATTAAAACTAGCCTGAGAATTAGGATGTAGGGAATCAATACATAAACCAATACCTAATAATTTATTATCGGATTTTTTATCTACTTCTGTAATATATTTTAGTCCAAAACGTTGACATAACTCTTGTACTAACTGTACTCTATGACCAATAACTAAAACCTTTTGACTGCGAGCTACAGCTTCACTGACAATTTTCTCTAATAACTTAGTTTTTCCAGTGCCCTTAGCAGATTTAATTCCTACTAATTTTGCCGGAAAATCAGTGCTATAGGCTAGGTCAAGATTATCTAACTTTTGTAAATTATTACTGCTGATAGAACCTAAAATATGTTGTTCGGAAAGATAACGACTATTAACTCTAATATTTACAGGATATGTGAGTTGGCTAAATGATTTAGCCTTCCAAAGTTCTAAAGGTAATGCGTTTTGATAAGCTTCATCAAACACACTTTGCCCATGATTTGCTATTAAATCGTCAACTCCTTTTCCTAATTCTGGATTCCAGGAAATAACTTTAACATTACATCCTTTTCTTGTGAGTAAATATCCAGTTTGTCTAATAGCAGCATTAACATTTTTAATAGTTTTAGGTTTAGTATCTTGGTCAAACGCAATATAAATTTCTCGATGATTATTTACCAGCTTTTCTAACTGAGGAATTAAATTTGATCTACCAATACGGTTGCCATATTCATCTCTAATAACTCGATATCCACCAAAAATTCCTGGTAAGGCGATCGCTACATAACCACCTGTTAATAAAGCACCTGTTTTTTTTGCTCCTTCAGTAATACATAAAGGTATTTGAGGATGGGCGATAAACCACTGCCAAAAACCAAAGTCTGGTTGATTATTATTAATATCTTCTGGCAGAATTTCTATTTGATAACGACTAGCAATTTGATGCCACAAATGTAGGGGTATTTTTAGGGCAAATAAACTGGTGGGAGTTTTCGGAGGATGTTCGTATTTAATTAACTTTTTTTGGTCATAACTGTGACGTGGTTGACTAGGTTTAAAACAACCCCAAAGGTCCTCTTCTCCTGTAAGTAAATCAATTCCCGAACACCACCATCCACCTTCTTCAATGTGTCGGTATCGCTTTAATATTTGGCTAGTTACTCGGCCATCATTTCGTCTAGGAATAGCATCAGAATAAAACAAAAATTCATAAGGCCGTTGTCCTTCTAAAGGGATAACATTAAGGTGTATTAATTGGTCATCGACACAGCTATTAGTCCATTCTCGGAAATAATTAATTTGTGTTTCGGTCTTTGGGGTCATTTAATAATGCACTCTATATACAGTTAAGGATTTTTATTATATTGGAAAAACACACTATATACATATAAAATTTTCTTAAGACTCCGGGACTAATGGCCTCAACAAATAATTTTTGAATAGCTATAAATCTTAATAATTGATACAGCAATTTAAAACTCTCTGGAGGTAAAAATTTTTGGCAGTAGCAATCTATTGAGCAGTTGCACAAAAAGTTAGAAGTATGGAGTCAAGAGCGTAATCAAACTGCTAGTAAGGTCATTTGGCATTTCTCTACTGACGATACTAGAGTCAAACTGCAACATCTTTATCCTGTGTTTGAAACTACCGAAGAGAATAATATCAAATCCGGTAGCATTGGTATAATTAGGGCTTGCTGAAAAAGTCTTATGGGTGAAGGTAGGAGACAGGAGACAGGAGACAGGAGACAGGAGTTAGGGGAATTTGAAGGAGGTAGGAGTAAGAATTTTCCCAAGATGGTTCTGCCCAACTCTTGACCAAAATCCTGAATTTTTGAACCATTACCACTTAAAACCTCGCACTTTTTCCAGATCTAAAATTGCTCAAACCAATATCAGTCAATAAGCGCGATATTTAATCAGCAAACCCTAATTAGATAGTTAATTAGGAGTCATATAGAATCCGGTTATATAGGTTATATAGTATATGTTTATAACTATACTTCAAGCATTCAATCTCCCCTACTCCCCTACTCCCCCCAACAATTCTAATAAGTGTTCAACCGGATTTGATATCAGTCCTCAGGAGTCAGGAGGAAAGAGAATTTAGAAATATTTGCGACGTTAGCGAAGATGAAACATTTTTTTATACCGAACCCTAGCGGATTTGATATAACTCCCCGATTTTTTCTCAGCACTGTCAATTCATAGCGATCGCCTATTAGACATCTCCAGAAAAGAGGCAGCTTTGCTGTAGGCAGTAGGGAACCCACCCCTCGCCCCTCCCCCTCCCAGGAGGGGAAAGAATTGATAATTTATGTGTGATAATTGATTTTATTTTGGATTTTTGGAGATGTCTATTTATTTCAACTAAGCATTTCCTGATATTTTCCGGGACTAATGGGTAGATATATTGGGCATGAGTATACTTGAGCATTACAAAATAATGTGTGATGCTTATGACAATGTAACACAAAGATATTTCTAAGCGTTAGATCATACCAATTTCATAGAAAATTACTACAGTCTCGACACAGGCAACAGGCAAAAGGGAAAGAAAAACTAGATAAAAAAGAGGAAAAAATGCTTTATTTTGACATTTTATGGATATATACAATTTTTAATTGTAGCAATAAATCACAAATTAAGATGTAACTACCTTTTTTGAATTTGGTATAACTTTCAAGAAGTTTAGCATTTAGTAATCGAATTGAGGGGTCGAATATTGAAAGAAGATATATTTCTAAGAACGGAGTTAAAGTCTGGGATGCTAAATACTCCTGATATGTAGAAAATTTCAGAAAATCTAGGACAACTTAATTTTAGTTTTTCTCAAGATTTTCTGGCGTTGCTGATTCTAGGTATGATTTGATAATTTGGGATTGTTTGAACTACTTGTTAATATTAACTGTTCCCTGTTCCCTGTTCCCTATTCCCTATTACCGATAAACTTACTTTCATACCTTAATTCAGCAATGCCGATTTTCTTATAGTAGTCGCCATGATTGTATTTGGCATATCAAAAATTTAAAACTCAGACAACGCAAGATTTTTCCTTCTTTCTTCTTATTTCTGCCTTCTTCCATAGCAATAAAACTTTGAAAATAAAGTATCAAAAGCAACCAAATAAAAATTAGTTAAACTAACAATTAATCAATAATAAAGAATTTCGTAAAGAAATGGAAAATTGTCATTATATCCCCTTTATAATTCCATAAAGGTTGAATTAGGGTGCGACAAGTGCTAATCGTAAATCCCATTTCAACCTCAGACAAAAGAGAGGAGAATCGGGGAGAATGATCAATCTACTGTGGCTTCAAGGTGGAGCCTGTTCTGGCAATACCATATCATTTCTCAATGCTGAAGAACCAAATATTTGTGACCTAATCACAGACTTTGGCATTAATGTACTTTGGCATCCTTCTTTAGGATTTGAACTTGGTACAAACGTCCAACAATTATTAAAAGATTGTATTTCGGGAAAAATACATTTAGATATTTTAGTATACGAAGGAACAATAATTAACGCTCCCAATGGTACGGGAGAATGGAACCGTTTTGCCGATCGCCCGATGAAAGATTGGGTTAAAGAATTATCCGAAGTTGCAGGTTTCGTCGTGGCAGTGGGAGACTGCGCTACTTATGGCGGTATTCCTGCAATGTCACCAAACCCCAGTGAATCTGAAGGTTTGCAATTTCTCAAACGGAAAAAAGGCGGATTTTTAGGAGAAGACTTCAAAAGTAAAGCTGGATATCCTGTTATCAATATTCCCGGTTGCCCCGCGCACCCAGATTGGATTTCCCAAATATTAGTAGCGGTTGCTACTGGCAGACTTGATGACATTACCTTAGACGAATTTCACCGCCCCGAAACATTTTTCAAAAGCTTTACTCAAACAGGTTGTACTCGCAACGTTCACTTTGCTTATAAAGCTTCAACTTCAGATTTCGGGCAGCGTCAAGGATGTCTATTCTATGACTTGGGTTGTCGCGGACCGATGACTCACTCTTCCTGTAACCGTATTTTGTGGAACCGAGTTTCGTCTAAGACTCGTGCAGGAATGCCATGTTTAGGTTGTACGGAACCAGAATTTCCATTCCATGACCTCGCACCGGGAACAGTATTCAATACTCAAACAGTCATGGGAGTTCCCAAAGAATTACCGACGGGAGTCAACCGTAAAGACTATGCTCTGCTAAGTATCGTTGCTAAAGATTCAACTCCCGCTTGGGCAGAAGAAGATTTCTTTACAGTTTAAAATTTGTAGGTTGGTTTGAGGCAACGAAACCCAACATAACAGGACTCAAAAAAGCTTTGTAGGTTGGGTTGAGGAACGAAACCCAACATAACAAGACTTACGCACCTAAACAACAAACCGGGTTTATTCACTAATTCCTCCAGCAACCAGGTTTCTGCCTAAGTCCTAAAAAAAGCTTTTGTTTGTAGTAGAGCTTTAGCCCGAAGATAGATAGAGCTAGAGCAATTCTACGAGCTTTGGACATGAGATTTAATATTGTTTGTTGGATTGCGCTGTCGCTTAACCCAACCTACACAAGCTATAGCTACTGATAACTGATAACTAAAAAAATGGTTCAAACTAAAGTACAAACATTAGACATTTCCCCCGTGGGGCGCGTTGAAGGCGACCTAGATGTAAGAGTTGACATTCAAGACGGATATGTAACCAACGCTTGGACTCAAGCACAAATGTTTCGAGGTTTTGAAGTCATCCTCAAAGGCAAAGACCCTAAAGCTGGTCTCATTGTCACCCCCAGAATTTGTGGAATTTGCGGTGCTTCTCACCTCACCTGTGCTTCCTGGGCGTTAGATACAGCTTGGCAAACAGAAGTACCTCGTAACGCTATCCTTGCTCGTAACCTCGGTCAACTTGTAGAAACTCTCCAAAGTCATCCACGTTACTTTTATGGGTTATACGCGATCGACCTAACAAACAAAAAATATCAAAATAGCCCATTCTACGAGGAAGCTTGCAAACGTTTCGCAGCATTCACAGGTACATCCTACGAACCAGGTATTACTGTTGCAGCAAAACCTGTAGAAATATACGCTCTATTCGGCGGTCAATGGCCTCACTCTAGTTTCATGGTTCCCGGTGGTGTCATGTGCGCTCCCACTCTCACCGATGTTACCCGCGCCTGGGCAATGTTGGAATATTACCGCACTAACTGGTTAGAACCAATATGGTTAGGTTGTTCCATTGACAGGTTTGAACAGATTCAAACTTATGACGATTTCATGGAATGGTTGGATGAAAATCCCGCTCATGCTAGTTCTGACCTGGGTTTCTATTGGCGTATGGGTCTGAATATTGGTTTAGATAAAATTGGTGCCGGTGTCGGTAAATATATGAGTTGGGGATACTTGCCTCACGAAGACAAATATCAACGCCCAACTATTGAAGGTCGGAACGCTGCTATGATTATGAAAAGTGGTGTCTACGATAGCACTACAGATATTCATCAATTGATGGAGCATACTTTTACCCGGGAGAATACTGCCCACGCTTGGTATAACGAGGGTGATGGAGATGTACATCCTTTTGACCGCACTACCGTACCTATTCCTAATAATGATATTGACTTTGACGGTGCTTATTCTTGGTCAACTGCTGTATCTCACCAAGACTTAGGTCGGATGGAAGTTGGTGCTTTAGCGCGGGAATTGATATCAGGTGGCGACCATGGGGAAAGTTGGCAGTACAAAGACGGTTTAGTTTTAGATATGTTCAAGAAAATGGGGGTACCGAGCGTACATTTGCGCGTGTTTGCCAGAATGCACGAACTAACTAAATTGTACCGTGAAACCGAACGTTGTTTGCGGGAGTTTAAGTTGCGCGATCCTTGGTATATTAAGCCTGAAGAAAAGGATGGTCGTGGTTGGGGTGCCACTAACGCTAGTCGTGGTTCCCTCTGTCATTGGGTGGAAATAGAAGGCGGTAAGATTAAGAATTATCAGGTTATTGCACCGACTACTTGGAATGTCGGACCCCGTGACGGTCAAGGGGTGCGCGGACCTATTGAGGAGGCATTAGTGGGTATTCCTATTGCTGATGTGAATGACCCTGTGGAAGTCGGTCATGTTGCTCGGTCTTTTGATTCTTGTTTGGTGTGTACCGTTCACGCTCATGATGCTAAGACTGGGGAAGAGTTAGCAAGGTTTAGGACATCATAATTAGCTGTCAGCTTTCAGCTATCAGCAGTCAGCGAACAGGTAAAAAAAGGACGTTGGATGCAGCGTCCCTATTGTGACTCTAAACATTTTTTAGCTAAAGAATAAAGGTTATTAGTTGGCTTTAGTTATAGTTCAGTTTGAGAGATGGTTTTAATATGAGCTTGTAGCCATCGGGTGAATGCTTCTCGATTTAATTCTCCAGAAGCTACTGCTAAAATAACTTGTTCTTGTTCGTCCACAGAAGCATTAATTTCTAGTCCATTCAGGATGAAAAAAACTTCCATTGCTGCGTGTCCTGTTCGTTTGTTACCATCAATAAAAGGATGGTTCATGATCATCAAAAAACCGAGGGCAGCAGCTTTATCAATGACAGTTGGATATAAGTCTTGTCCAGAAAATGTCGCTGCTGGTTGTGCTACTGCTGATTCTAAAGCAGGGCGATCGCGTAAACTATTAGCTCCTCCTGTTTGGGTAATGATTTGCTGATGCAGTTCCATAATTTCTGATAGGCTCAGATCGCGAGTCATACTAACCGCTTATAGAGTTCAGAATTTTTAGTTAATACATAAGTTAGCTGCTAGATTAAAGTCAGTTTGAGATTCCTGTAACCATTCAGCAATTTTTGATTCTAGAATTTTCTCCGGTGAGGTTTTCTGCTGGTTGGCAATTTGTTGGATACATTTGTATTGTTCTTTTGATAGTTGTATAGTTATTTGGTTCATGGCACTATCCTATAAATACTTTCTTTTGCTATTATAGACAGACAATCCTTTTTTGGGAGCATAATATTGATGGAAACAATCTTATTAAGTTATGAAGAAGTTGGAAAGATTGCTGAACAGCTTTATCAAAATAGCATCCGCTAGTAGAAGTCAGAAGTCAGAAGTCAGAAGTCAGAAGTTGATTCTTTGAGTCTTTTAACAGTAGCGACTAATATTTTACAGCAAATTCCAAGTATAGTTAAACTAAGCAAACCCATTTCCAGTTGCCCTTTATAGGGTCTGCTTGTCTTCAGAACCGGACGTGAGACTTTCACCTCATCACGGCTCCTCTCTTAAACGTCCCTTGTCATGGGTACACCCTTAAAATTCCACTTTGGATTTAATGAGTCCTATGGTTCACTGCTTTTAAATCCTCGGCAGTTTTAACGTCGTGGCAATGTCGGTGCAACAGTTGTTTGTTTTTATAGGTGTTATCACCGCCTTCAGACCAGGGAACGATGTGGTCAACTTCGATTAAATCCGTTGGTCTAAAGTGTAATCCACAAGATGCGCATTTACCTTTTTGTCGCTTAAGTAGCGTTGTTACTTCCTTCCTTACGCCTGGATGTTTGCCAATTCTGCTACCCCAATAAGTCCAGTCACCGTCAAAGGGTGATTTATTACCTTTAACCTTGATGTGCCTTACGATAGGAACATCTGAGTGTTGGTTTAGTAGAGTTGTTGGGAAATATAGCAATGTGCGCTGGCATATTTACAAATTACAAGAACTGTCCAATAGCTAAAAGTCTTATACTATCGGTCTTTTATTCCTCCTGTTGCCTGTTGCCTGCGCACAGCGCTATAACTGAGGTGGGGAAAAACGAAAATGAAAACAGATATATTTTGTTAGTAATTTAATTATTTATGCTGCTATCAGGTATAAGTTCCAGCCATCCAGTTGCTGTTAACATTAGAGTTGTCGCTAAATAAAGGGAAAAAATCACTCTAACCTAGACAGAGCAATAATTCCAAGCATTATTGCCTTCCAATAGCTACAATCCTTACAGAACAAGGTTTTTAGGTATTTTTTAAGTTATAAAGCGACAAGTCTATCAATTTGTCATCAAAATCAATAAGCGTGATTACAGTAAATTTGGCTGACAGCTCCATAACGTTTGACACCCGCAAAGGCGTTTTCACATATCACCCTTGATTTGCTCAATTTCCGATTTTCCGATTTTTGTTGCTCACTTAATTGTCCTCCCTTTGGCTTTTTATGGGGGATACGGATATTTTCATACTGGTGTTGAATACCTTGAAAACCACTATCCACTTCAATTGGTATCACGACCGGTATATTTCCTATTAGCTTTTGTGAGTCATGGAATTTTTCCTGAATGTAACTTTCCTTCTCGTGCCTGAGTTAATACTAACACTTGCTGATTTTGGTCTACTGCTGCTAGATGTTTGCGAGTTAGACGTTTTTTTTTCCCGAATAATTCAGTTTTTGTTTTTCTGAGTCAGTGGGTCGTTGCACTGGCCGTTCTGTGCCATCCATAATTACTCGTTCTACTCCAGGGAAACGCTCTATAAATACTTGGACACAATTAATTTGACGCTCGGGTAGTACTTTTTTTTCTCCCAGGGTGGCTTCTAAAATAGGTTGTAAACGATGAACCCAATGATGTGCCTGGCTGCGATCAATATCAAACAAGATGCTGGCTACATCAAAGGTTGGATAACATTTAA
>NZ_JAAHGK010001460.1:0-1750 GCF_010672505.1 Okeania sp. SIO2B9
CTAGGAATTTGATCGACGAAAAAAGTAATTGAAATGATTTGCATAGTATAAGTACCTACCAAGCTACGGATTTATATACTACTTTTAATGTTACAAATTGACGTGCTGAATGTGGGTTTTATTCAAATAAATCATCACAGACCATCTTAATTTATGCCACAAACATCAAATATTGCGGTCGCAATATTCAAGTATGATTTTAATTATCCTGCTCTTCATCATTCAATCACAAAATCAACTCTTTGTGTCAATTTATATTATGACAACATAATTATAATTTCTTACTTAATTTTATCTTTTTTGCATAAACAACTTAGATATATTTCGTTGATTTAGGTGATTTAAAATTATAAATGTGACGACAATAAATAAAGATTGATAATTGAATAAATTACTTTAGCGATACTAATGACGCAACACACTGCGAACGCCTACTCCCTCATCAAGAAATTCCTCCCTAATTTTGGCTCAATCTATTATAAAAAACTAATTAACTTCACCCAAACAATAAGCTTTTATCCCCTGAGAGGCAAACCAATTGATCGTTATTTCTGCCTGACTATGTGGCACCAAAACCACAAAACCAATTCCCATATTAAAAGTATTAAACATCGCCTCCTCGTCCACATTACCAACTTCGGAAATCCACCTAAAAATAGCAGGAATATCCCAACTACTTTTATCTATATCAATAGACATTCCCTTTGGCAAACAACGAGGTAAATTTTCTGGCAAACCACCTCCAGTAATATGAGCCATACCATGAATATCTAAACCCGCTTTTTGCGCTGCTAAAATTGGCTTAACATAAATTTTTGTTGGAGTTAATAACGCCTCTCCTAAACTTTGATTATTCAAAAAATCTGGGCAATCTTGTAGAGAAACATTGTACTCATCAATAATCTTTCTCACCAAACTAAAACCATTACTATGAACGCCACTACTTTCCAATCCGATCGCCACATCCCCCATTTGCACCTGAGACCCATCCAAAATCGAGCTTTTTTCCACAATTCCTACAGAAAAACCTGCCAGATCGTACTCACCAGGTGGATAAAAACCTGGCATTTCAGCAGTCTCTCCTCCAATTAAAGCACACCCTGCTAAACGACATCCTTCAGCAATACCAGAAACCACTTCAGTTAACTGTTGCTGATTCAATTTTCCGGTTGCTAAATAATCCAAAAAAAATAGAGGTTCCGCCCCCGATGTCAACACATCATTAACACACATAGCAACCAAATCAATACCAACAGTATGATGACAATTAAGAGTATTTGCCAGTTTTAATTTTGTGCCCACACCATCAGTACCAGAAACCAAAACAGGTTCTTTGTAACCACTTGGCAAAGCAAATAATCCACTAAACCCACCTAATGCTCCTAAAACTTCTGGTCGGTGGGTACTAATAACCATATTGCGGATATTATCTACAAATTCACGACCCGCTTCAACATCAACACCAGCTTGTTTATAATCCATCATGTCTTAGGCCAAAACTTTGATTGTGCGCTAGACAACAAGAAATTAAGAAACCCATTTTTGCAGATTCTCAATCTTGCAAAGGCAATTTCATCAATCCCTAGTGCAGGACGGCGGAAATAACTGACCAGTTACAAAATCCTAAAAGCCTTACCAATCAATGCTTTTGAATTTTGAATTTTGATTTTTAACTTCCGCGTAGCGACACTAGCTTTGTCAGGATGTCTAGCCTTTAGAAGTTTACCATCAGTCTTGTATCTATAAAATT
>NZ_JAAHGK010001461.1:0-1748 GCF_010672505.1 Okeania sp. SIO2B9
AGTACTGAATAGTATTAGTTATAATATATTCAGTTAGGATTGAGCAACTATTAATTGCTACTTTCCTTGAACTTAACCAATCTTTACGCTCTCTCAGAGCATAATTATACACAGTTCTACAAACATCAAGAATCTGGTTTATTTCAGTTTCTTGTTGTTTGCTTGGTTTAAGTTTGTACTGGTAAGTTAAAGTAATCAAAGATTAAAAATCAAAGGTTAATAACTATCTATATTATAACTAATACTATTCAGTACTAGGATGCAAGCCAAGTATTTCTACGGCTTTCTGGGGTGGAACATAACTCATAATTCTATATTGACATATAAGACTTTATGTGAACAAATATTAGCAAATCAAGAATATTTAGTCAACCCCTACTGAGAGTAGAAATTATATGACTCACCAAGTAAACAAATTTGATATTAAACTGCTAAAAATTTTTGGATTACTTCTTGACTTAAATCTGTAGTATTTCCTGATGCCACAATTCCTCCTTTTTGCATTGCATAATATCGGTCTGCTTTACGCACAAAATGGAGATGTTGTTCTACTAATAAAACAGAAATACCTCTACTTTGAATAATATTTCTCACCGCTGTTTCTATCTCTAAAATAATAGAAGGTTGAATACCCTCAGTCGGTTCATCTAACAAAAGTAAATTAGGCTGACTCATCAATGCACGAGCGATCGCTAATTGTTGTTGTTGACCACCACTCAAATTTCCTCCCATCCTAGATAACATTGTTTTTAGAACAGGAAATAATTCAAATATTTCTTCGAGTATTTCATTTTTTCCTTTTCTATCTTCTTTTCTTGCTTCTAAACCAAGCAATAAATTTTCTTTGACTGTTAACCTAGGTATAATTTCTCTACCTTGGGGTACATAACCAATACCTAGACGAGCGCGTTGGTCTGGTCGGAGAGTGGCGATCGCTTTACCCCATAAATTAATTTTTCCTGTCCGTGGCCTGAGTAGTCCCATTACTGTTTTGAGTAATGTTGTTTTGCCCACTCCATTTCTACCGATTAAACATACCATTTCTCCAGGTTTTACGGTTAAATCAACATCGCGCAAAATATGACTTTCTCCATAAAATACATTTATATTAGATACTTGTAAGGTGGTATAATCAATTTGATTTTGTCCAGCTTGATTGGGTAGATTAAAATTCATAATTTTTTGATGTTTTTTGATTTTCTATTTTAATAAAGTAAAAACTATAGTGCTAGAGTAAAAATGACTATCATTGGAACTAGAGAAGCAGCTTTTTTGTTGGGTATTTGTTGTCAACGAGTGAGAGTACTTCTTGCTCAAGGTAGAATCAAAGGGGCTTACAAGCGTAAAGGATTCTGGCAGATTCCTCTATATAATAGAATGCCTGTTGTTATACCAGGAAAAAGAGGTCCTCAAGGTGTTTGGTGTAAGGGGCTACGACAAGCACCAACGAGGATTCATGTAAATCAAAGGAAAATTAAAGCTAATGGTAAGAGAATCAAAAACGATCCTCTGATGACTCCTGAACAACTGGTACCAGTAATCACTATGAAAGCAGGAGAGCGTAATGATTTGGGTTATCAAATGGAAATTCATGGTGAGTGCCGTATAGTATATCAGCCTTACAACCATAAGGGGGTTGGTAAGGGGGTGCTGGTTTCCCCACTCCTCCACAGGGTGGGGCGGAAAGCACCCCCTTACATAAATAAATGTTGATCCGCTTCGATCAAGATGTTTGTCTACCTCCCGAC
>NZ_JAAHGK010001462.1:0-1747 GCF_010672505.1 Okeania sp. SIO2B9
GATCGCAGCCGCTGCCCCCGTATTACAAATCATCGGTGTAGCCAGCTGTGCATACCGTCTAGTCAAAATCCTCACTAGCAGCCCCAAGGTTGAATGGCCATGCGACCTTGAAACCCAGATGGAATACTTTTTAGCCAGCTATGGCCTAGACACGGTAGAACGCTCCTTCATTGACTTAGCTCGACTTTATCCATTAAGCCGCGTAGCAAAGTAAGTCAGACCAAGTGTTGAAGAGTTCTCTTGGGACTTTAACTATCTCAGGTTCATCCATCGACATCTGAAAAGTCTTCAATTGCCAAAGTCGTTGTCTGACTGAGGCTAGCGCATCTGCGAAGGTTGGGAGAGTTTTGTTATACCACGCTGTTTTAGGCAGAGTAACCGCCTGTTGTTTATATAACTGGTCAGCTAGAGCTGTAACGATAGAAAATAGGGCGAACAAAGCAGGAGTCGTTCGTAGAATAGCCTTATCAGACCACTGTCGTTGAGTTTCAACCCCCAGATGTGCTCGAACTTCCTCAAAGGTCACTTCCACCTGCCAGCGTAGACGAAACCATTTCAAGATTTGGATGGGCTCAGCACTGAGGTCAGTGCATAAGAGAGCTTGGGGTTCAAACCGCCCCTTGGGGTCTTGAATCAAGACCCATCGAATGGGAACCGCAGGCAGTCCTGAGTGATACCAAACAGCGGTAGATGAGGTAATTTCAAGCGGATAGTTGCCCTTTCCATACCAGTCTTCCATGACTACGGTTTGCCAAGGGGTATACGGATTATTGATAAGGCCTTTGAGGCCCGGTAATCGCTGTCCCACCTTGCGAGGACGACCCATCGTCCCAGGCGACCGAGGCGGGGCCGGTCGATACAATTGGGCATCTAAGCGGAGTCGGGTAACCATATGGACCGGAGTCGGCATATTCACCAAGGCTCCCAACAGTTCCAAGGCCGCAAAGCTACTATCGGCGACAACCATAAGGTCTCGGGTCGGTAGCCATCGACGCACCTGACGCAGCATCTGTCTGGCCCAATCCGTTAATCGTTTATGTCGTTTCCCCTGCGTTTGGTGGTAACGTTCTGACGGAGCCAAGACGGTCAAAACGGGTAATCCCCAAGTCCGCTTTGCCCAAGGAATCGGCACTAATAGCTGTAAACTCAACCAGCGAAGTCCACTGGCTTTGACAAAGTGACTATCGCTCGACCGTACTGGGTCTCGATAGATCCCTTTCGCGGCTATCTTCTCGCCCCGACGGCGTTCTATCGTCTCGTCGATTCCCAGAACTAACGGCCCCGTGGGCGCGAACACGGCAATGATATGGATAAGCACAATGCGACTGGCTGCCAAACTTGACCATGCGGCTCGATTGAGGACCCGATGATAGGTTTGAAAGTGATGCGTTTCACGCAATCCCATCACTCTTAAGATTGCCGTTACCGTTCGTTTTCCAGGTGCTAAGATAGCTCCAATGAACAGCACCATCGCTGAGTCCCAGACGCGATGAGAGAATAATGGGGCGAACAACCCAAGTACACTGAGTATTTCCATTTGCAGCAAGTTGGTTCTGATAAACCTATTGTGCTTGCTGCTTCCCTCTTAACCCCAATGGTTGGATAAAGTCGAGCTTAGATTTTCTTTCTCAGACGCAAAATCTCTCTTGATATATCTTGAATCTGTTCGTCTCTTGTTGAAATGTAAGTCTGCATCAGTCAGAGTTTCTAAACGAGAGTGGCAAGCGATTGAATCTCGATTGCTTGC
>NZ_JAAHGK010001463.1:0-1745 GCF_010672505.1 Okeania sp. SIO2B9
TAAATAGCTAGTTTATTTCTTAGGAGTCAGGTAGGGAAGCTGTCGGATTAGCAACGTACAGAATGAATAGTTTCAATATCATTTATTAGGTCTTCAACAATTAATAATTAATAATTAATAATTAATAATTAACAATTACCTCTCTTTGAAAAGAAGAGGATTGACTAAAAGGAAAATTTTTTCTTTTCTCTTGGTCGATTGGATATGGCGAGGAGACCCGTTCTTACAGACCCGCTCCGAAGATCGCCATCCCACCCTTCGGGAAGCTCCGCTTTTTCCGTTTGTCATGCTCCGCAAACATGTCGCGCAGCGTTACCTGGACTTTTGTAAAAAAGTAAAATAGATTTAGCTCTATTCTATAATTAGAGCGAGTTATACCTGAGTCTACCCCCAGATTACCCCCAAGTCAGCTTGATGTTGAGCAAAATATTTCTTGATTCTGTTGTCACCAGCAAAAAAATTTGTAGGAAACACCACTCACAAATACTTCTAATGTCTCTGTAAAATTTGTCACAGCTTGGCGAGAATCACCCTTTCTCAAGCCTGCCATTAATTGTTGGTAAACAATGAAAGTATAGGCAACAAACACTCAGATCAAATGACGCATCATACTGGTTTGAGCTGTGAGTTGATCTTCTTTTCAACCCAACCATCCCTGAGCTTCCCGATCAAACTTTTCAATATAGTTTCTCTCACAAAAGGTTGTAAGTATCCATCCATTCTCCGGTCACACTTTTATATTGTTTATGTGTGATTAAATCATCAATTTCAGTCCCTTGAGATATATAACTATGATTGATGACGATCGCAATAGTTCTAGGACCAGTTAAACCTTTGGTTTCTACTTCTATGGTAGCTACCCAAACTGTTTTGGGTATATCTTGTTGTGATCGATCCTTCCAGCAAAATTATTTTCAGGTAAAGATATGCCTATTTCATCTCACCTTTTTTGTGATTGTTTTTTGCCAGTTTTTTGATGGATAACACTTACCTGACGATTTTTCGCTAACCCCCTTATATATTTGGTGGTGGTGCATAGTCATGGTAAAGGAAGCACCGGGAGTTTGGGGGGATGGGGGGATGGGGAGATCAGGAGTGTGGGAGATGGGGAGTGTGGGAGAAATTAAAAAATATGTATCCTACCATTACTATGCAGGACTATCATATATTTAAGTTCCAGTTGTTCTAACTCCTGTAGAAAAGACGAATTATTTCCATCACCTCCATCCACTAAAACTATACCTGGTCGATATTTTCTGGACAAAGTTTTTTTGACTAACTTGATTGCTCAATCGGGTTTTTTCACAAATTCTTGATCTTGTTTTGCATCTGGAATTTGATGATCACTTTTGGTATAACTCCACATCCAAAGGTAGACTGCCCACTCCATCATATAGGTAAGTTGTGACTATTACTACTCCATTGTCTGCAGTACTAATTTCTCCAAGATATTGTCGGCCGACTCCACCAGTAAAATTACCACTTTTTTGATGGCCAGAATCATCAATAATCAGAGCACATCCATTTCTAATTCGGGTTTGATCATGTTGATTCATAATTTCTCAACGACCTTTGCTAATGCAAAGCTTCCCTAACATTTATCGAATTTTCAGCCCATTTGGCATAGGCAATAAAATGATGTATATTTTTATATAAAGAGCCGATAATATTGTCGGTAATTTGAGCAATATTTTGGCGTTGACTTTCTCCTAATAATCCCGCCAAATCCAAGGCGAAATCCCTTT
>NZ_JAAHGK010001464.1:0-1744 GCF_010672505.1 Okeania sp. SIO2B9
TACAAAATGTAGTATAGGAGAAGGAGTCAGGAGACAGGAGACAGAATTTTAGAAGAAAATCATAGCTGCCGTGAAGGCTAAAACCTTTATCTGTAAATACTTTGAGATTTAATCAGCAAGCTCTAACTAAACCCTTTTTCCTTCTTCCTTGCAAACTTAACTCAAGCTTATCAACCCATTTTCTTCATATATACTCTTACCAAAATATCAGATAAAAATGAATCAAAATATTAACATCTCAGCCATCAGGGGTTCATTCCTAGATTTTGTTGCAGATCCGTTTTACTATCCAGAATTAGAAACCGTTCGTTATATTCATGATGGTTTAATGATTATCTCCAGAGGCATAATTCAAGAACTAGGAAACTACGACAAATTAAAGCCTAAATATCCTGAAATTCCTATTATTTCTTATCCAGGAATGCTAATTTTACCAGGATTTATCGATATTCATATCCATTATCCCCAAACAGAAATAATTGCCTCCTCTAGTAAACAACTTTTGGAATGGTTAGATAAATACACTTTCCCAGCAGAAGGAAAATTTAAAGATCAAACCTACGCTCAACAAATAGCATCCTTTTTTCTAGATCAACTACTAAAAAATGCCACGACAAGTGCTTTAGTTTTAACCACAGTTTATCCTCAGTCAGTTGATGCCTTATTTGAAGTAGCAGAACTACGAAATATGCGGATAATTGCTGGTAAAATGCTCATGGATCGGAATGCTCCAGATTATTTGTTGGATACTCCAGAAACTAGCTACGAAGATAGCAAAAATTTGATTAAAAAATGGCATGGTAAAGGCAGACTTCTATACGCCATTACTCCGAGATTTGCCATTACTTCTACCCCAGAACAACTACATCTAGCTGGAGTTCTCAAACAAGAATTTCCAGATGTGTATGTACATACACATTTATCTGAACAAAAATCTGAAACTGAGAAAGTTGCCCAGCTTTTTCCTAATAGTAAAGACTACTTAGATGTTTATGAAAAGTTTGGTTTAGTTAGTAATAAATCAATTTTTGCCCACGGTATTTATCTCAGTGATTCTGAATTTAATCGACTCTCACAAGCAGGTTCAACTATTGCATTTTGTCCGACTTCAAATCTATTTTTAGGCAGTGGTTTATTCCAACTACACACAGCAAAATCTCAACAAACTCCAGTGAAAGTTGGTTTAGGTACAGATGTGGGAGGTGGCACTAGCTTTTCAATATTTCAAACTATGAACGACGCTTATAAAGTATCTCAATTACAGGGACAAAATTTATCTTCTTTAAAAGCTTTTTATCTGGCTACTTTAGGAGGAGCAAAGTCTCTATCCCTGGAAGATAAAATTGGCAATTTTGATGTAGGGAAAGAAGCAGATTTAGTTGTGCTAGATACCAGAGTAACTCCGTTGTTAAAGTTGCGGAATTCTCGAAATAATTCCGATTTATTAACTGACATTATTGATGAATTATTTACCCTGATTATTTTGGGAGATGAACGAGTAGTTAAAGCTACTTATTTAGCAGGAAATTTAGTTTATGAACCTAATATTATGTCCATTTAATTAGGGGTTGCTGATGAACTATAAAAGCATTGGCATATAAAGGTTTCAGCCTTCTTATATCATGTCCGGATAATTAGTTATAAAAAAACTTTCTCCTTCTTCTCCTGTTGTTCTTCTTTATTACCTCTTTTCTCCTGACTCCTGACTCCTGACTCCTGACTCCTCCGTAGTTATTTATTTATC
>NZ_JAAHGK010001465.1:0-1742 GCF_010672505.1 Okeania sp. SIO2B9
TACTTGCACTAAGAGGTGATTGATTAACTGAGCTGTTTGCGCAGCATTCCGCAGGAAAACTCTTATGCTATCTAGGTCTCATCAATTTATACTTTACTGGCCTACAATCGGTAAAAACTTTGTCCTGTCAGAAATTCAGCCTCTTAATATTTACTTTATAAATCAGCTCTAAGATAGAATTCACCTACTAATAGTTATTTTGCTCAACTATATAATTATCTAAAACTTCTAGTAAATCTTCAATACTAGCATTATGATCTAGAAAAGAAAACAAATGTTTATAGCTAAGTCTACCTTGTTTATCTAATACAAATTGTCCTGGAAGAGGTGCTCCCAAAGCTTGACCGACTTGATAATTTTTAAATACCTGACAACTAGAATCACTGAGTAAAGGCATTTTTAAACTTAGATCGCTCACAACAGTCTTACTTTGTTCCCTATCTGTACTCGTAATCATTAATATTTCTATTCCCCGCTCTAAAAATTTTTCATAATTATTATTTAAAGCTAAGATATGAGGAAAACAAAATGGACAATACTGTTTCTCAGTAAAGATACGAGTCAAAGCAAGTATGACAGGTTTTAACCCCCAATAGTCTGATAAACGAACTAATTTACCATTTGTGATATCTGGCAATTCAAAATCTGGTGTTCTTTTTCCGTTATCCAAACTATTAATAGGTGGAATAGGTAATAAATTTTGAACAAAACGTTGATTTATTAAACCTCTAAAATCATAGGAAGTTAGCATAATCTTGATATAATTTAAAAGTTAAAATTCAAAACTTTAATGTGTTTAAATCTCCTCTAAATTTACAACTCCAACACTTTTAGAGCTTTCATATATATGAAAGTGTTAGAGTTGACATTTTTTTTAATTATTAGGTACTTTATAGACTGCTTAAATCAATTTATTTAATAGCTGCAAAGAATTCCTTAGATTTGATTGGGTCGGGATTCATAGTTTTATCTCCTGGTTTCCAACCTGCAGGGCAAACTTCATCTGGGTTAGCCTGTACATACTGAATAGCTTGTAGAGTACGTAAGGTTTCATCCACGTTACGACCAAAAGCAAGATTATTAATTGTGGCGTGTTGAATAGTACCTTCTCTATCAATAATGAACAAACCCCGCAGAGCAATACCTGCTTCTGGGTCTAAGACGTTATAGGCAGAACTAATCTCTTTCTTAATGTCAGATAATAGCGGATAGTTAAGGTCTCCAACTCCACCAGACTTACGATCTGTTTGAATCCAAGCTAAATGCGAAAATTCACTATCTACTGAAACTCCTAGAATTTCTGTGTTAAGTGATTCAAACTCTTTGTAGCGATCGCTAAATGCCGTAATTTCTGTTGGACAAACAAAAGTAAAGTCCAGGGGATAGAAGAATAAAACTATATACTTACCACGATAATCAGACAGTTTAATTGTCTCGAATTCCTGATCCACTACACCTGTAGCAGTGAAATCCGGGGCTTCCTGGCCCACACGCAGGCATTCCTCTGTCATGATTTAATTCTCCTTAAAATAACTTGTTGACACTCAAAACTCAAAGAAAACTTATGGTTTGAGATTCTTTATTCTTCAATCTTACCTCTTCATACTAGACCTTAAGTACAAACAAAACCATAGAATGTCTCCTTTCGGACATAGCTAGACCAACTTAGCAGCTCGAATATTTTCAGACTTGGTTTCTCATTCCATATTGGATTGACCAGTAAGGATCGATCAACTAAACTT
>NZ_JAAHGK010001466.1:0-1741 GCF_010672505.1 Okeania sp. SIO2B9
TCTTTACTGAAGATGTAAGTAAGCGTTTTGGAGCTTACTTACATCTTCAGTAAAGGAAATGTCTGTATGACCGTCAATGGAAATATGGTTATCATCATAGAAAGCAATTAACTTACCTAAACCCCAGTGTCCCGCTAAGGAAGCAGCTTCACCAGAAATACCTTCCATGTTACAACCATCACCCATGATGACGTAGGTATAGTGGTCAATTAGGTTACAGTCTGGCTTATTGAATGTAGCAGCTAAATGGGCCTCTGCTGCAGCTAATCCTACAGCGTTAGCAATACCTTGTCCTAGTGGCCCGGTAGTAACCTCGATACCTTCAGTGATGTGATTTTCTGGGTGGCCAGGAGTTTTAGAATCCCACTGACGGAATTGTTTAATTTCTTCCATAGGTACGCTGTCAAAACCTGTGAGGTGCATGAGAGCGTAAAGTAACATACAGCCGTGGCCAGCAGAGAGAACGAAGCGATCGCGATTTAACCATTTAGGATTTTTGGGGTTAAAGCGCATGAACTTATCCCAGAGGACAAAGGCCATTGGTGCAGCACCCATGGGTAGTCCTGGATGGCCAGAATTAGCTTTTTGAACTGCATCAATTGCTAAGAAGCGGATTGAGTTAATACAAAGTTCTTCCAGTGATTGAGTTGTAGCAACCATAGTTATTGTTTCTATATATTGAAATGTGTGAATGCCGGAGCGAATAAACCAGATATTTGTCCACTGTCATACTACAGTTATACTGCTCTGGAATTGTTCTCAGACCATATACATTACAGATCATCTCACTGTAGGGATCTCTAGGCAAGGGAAGTTATCAAGTCAAAAATTTTAAGGCCCTTATGAAGTTAAACTTATGGTGTGGACTTTAGTTATTATTATGAGGTTAAGGGTATGAAACAGTCTATAAGGTTTTATCTCCCAGCCGCATTCCTAAAAGTATTAATATCTAATGTTTGGAGATACCTAGATGAATCAAGATAACACTACTATAGAAGAACGTCGCTTTGATGATATCCAAACTTGGATGTCAACAGGAAAAGGTACAGATTTACCCGAAGTCTTACAGGGTATCTACTTTATGGATGGAAACGATCTACCAGAGGATTGTCTGACTCTGAATGCTTCTGCTTCATGGAATCCTGAGACTCTAACCTTGTCAGTGAGGACTCACGATCCCTTTCAATGGACATTTCATCCTTCAGTTGCTGGACGAAGACTTCTTCAGCAGAATAAGTCCCAAAAATTGCTCATCAAGATACTTTTTCAGGATAATACTTTGAGACGGGCAGATGTGATTCCCCAATTTTATGGAATACAATTTCCTCGCTGGATTCTTGGCTTTGAGATGATCCAAACGGAAGATAGTGTCGATGGTATGACCTGGTATCGCAGAAATAATATCTTTTTTGGTTTGATTCCTGCAGGGAGCTATATTCTCAGGAAGATTGTGGATAAAAATGGCCAAAAAACTCCTGCTTTTCACGATATGCTTGCTAAAGTTCAGGAAACTTGCATTGTTGTGACTAAAAGTAATAAGTAGCTTTTGCTGAAAAAGTCTTTTGGTGAAGTTAGGGAATAAAGTTATTCGATTGACTACTCCCCTAGCTGAAGCCTAGGGGATTCTAAGTTGATACTACGCAACTTCAAAATCAGCAGTTTCTTCAAATAGTCCAACTTATGGGGAGTCACCAATGACTCAATGCTGCAACTCTGGTTAAATTTGATCGGGTGTTAAAAA
>NZ_JAAHGK010001467.1:0-1740 GCF_010672505.1 Okeania sp. SIO2B9
GCTTAGGAGTCAGGAGACAGGAGTCAAGAGTCGTATGGGGATAGGTTTGATACCATTTTTTATGTAGTAATTTATCTTTTTCGTCCAATAGATATTTTCTATAAATTACTTTAATATTGCTTACTATATGTAAAATTATTTTTTCAAAATGGTATAATATCTGAATGCTTACCTTATCAGTACCTCTGTAATAAGGAGGCTTGAAATATGGAATATTCTCTTTTCTCTTAGTTGACTGGATATGGCACCTAGCCATCCCTCAACCGCTTTTTATCCCCTTAAAAGGCTATGCTTTATAAACACCTTTCTTAACATAAAATTTGATAAAATAGACAAGTTATGTATTGGCATTTGAGAGGATTTTTGCGGATAAAAAGTGCATTGAAAAATACATTTTTTTGATAACTTAAGTAGGGCTTGCTGATTAAATATCAAAGCATTTACGGATATTGATTTTAGCATTTTTTTGTCGAAAAAAGTGCAAGCTTTTCAGTCTAAAAAGCTCAAAAAGATAGTATTTTGGGATGATTATGGCAGAAAAATCAAGGGACAATTTTTCTGACTACCTCCTAATTAATTCCCCTAATTCCTGAATTCAGAATTCAGAATTCTGAATTCTGAATTCTGAATTCTGACTCCTACCCCTACCACTTATACTTTATTCAGCAAACCCTAAGTAGTTTTGCTTACCTATCTATACTCTTTCTCCCTTCTCCCCTGCTCCTTACTCCCCTGCTCCCCACAAGGTTTTCAGAAGTTCCTTATCAGGGATAGCTTAAAAGGGGAGGTTTTAAACCTTAATTATTCGGTAAATGAGTAGCAAAATTAAGCCTGATTTTTCCATCAAACGTCAGAGAAAAACTAAAAAAAGGATGTTTTTATGGTTACTGTCCCTCGTCTTAGTAACCACATCACTTGTGCTAGTAAATTTCTCAGCTAAAGCAGCAGAACAGATTCATTTTAATTACGGTTTGCTGAAAATTTCTGTATCTCTCACTGCTTTAGAAACTTATGCTGAAACAGGTAAAGTTGAAGATGATTTAAAGTTATATTTCCTATTGATAGATGCAGAAAATCAGCAAAAACTGAGAAATGTACTCCAATTTAATCTGAATATTAATCCCATGCAACTTGCTCAAGGTTTGTATTCCCCTATGGGAGAAAAATTACTCCAATATTTAGGAGAAATGATTCAAACTCAAGGTAGAAATAATGGAGCGATCGCTCTGAGAGAGGCTTTAATTAAAACTGCGAAATCTCAAGATTTTACACCTATCAATGTTTTGCAAAACTTTCCGGGAGAAGTACAGTTTAATATTCGGAAAATTCTGGCAGTAAATCGAGAATTTTCTGCCTTACTTGAAGATACAGAAAAACTACTTAAAGAAGTTAAACAAATCACATTAACCGCTGCTTCTACAGAAGAAAAAATAGATTTTTCCACATTGTAGGTTTTGTGCTGGCCTTTCTAGTTGAGAAGTTAAAAGTTAGGACTCAGTACCTTCTGACTTTATCCAAAATCTAAAAACTAAGACGTTGTAGTTATAATGAAAAGCCAATCAAAATAGAGTCGGGCGATCGCTATATTCTGAGTTGGTCTCAAACCAAAAACTAAAACGTTGTAGTTTTTGCACTAGGAAAGACCGAAGTTGGAATCAACAAAAATATTGCCTTATATTCTGAGTCTGTTTCAAACCAAAAACTAAGACGTTATAGTTTTCGTACTACCGAAAGACCGAA
>NZ_JAAHGK010001468.1:0-1736 GCF_010672505.1 Okeania sp. SIO2B9
AACTCTTCGATACTTTTGTGTGGTTCTAGCTTTAACAATCTCGGCATGGCGATCGCCCAACTCTTACTATTCATCCCTTAATTTATCAGGTTTAATTTTTTTATACCGATGCTACCGGATTTGATATCAATAAACATCTCCAGAAAAGAGGCAACAGGCAACAGCTTATCTGGCAACAGGGAACCAACCCCGAACCCCTCCCAGGAGGGAAATAATTGATAATTTATGGATAAGAATTGATTTTCTTTTTGATTTTTACCAGATGTCTAATAATCAAATAAACGTTCTATATCATCTCCAGAGGAACCACCACGGCTAGAATTAACTCTCAAAGATGCTCCATCTTTAGAAAAATCATAACTCAAAGGTTCAGTTTGAGAAATAAGGGCTTTAGCCTCTTCTACTAGAGATGTTGCTGGAGATTTGACCATTAAATCTTTTAGAGCTTCAATACGTTTAGGTACAGCGGGATGAGTAGTATCAAATTCAGCGCTTGGAGTTTGCAGCAAAACATTCATTGCTCTTAAACAACCTTCTGGTTCAAAACCTGCCTTTGCTGAATACAAATATCCCTTTTCGTCAGCTTCCAATTCTCTTTTACGGCCTTCTTCAGCCAAAGTTTGTTCTAATTCTTCTTTTTTCTGAGCAACAATTTCATTTATTTTTTCTTGGCTTGCTTTAGTGCGTTGACGACTAGCATTGCCCAAAACAGCACCACCAACTCTCCCTGCTCTGCCTCCAAATACTCTAGCTGCAGTACCTCCGATAGACATACCAGTTGCCTCTGCTTGAGCATCCTGTTTTTCTGCTAAAACTTCTTGTTGAGCCTCTTGTTCAATTTTTTCGATCAAAGCAAGTTTTTCTACTGGGGCTAAAGCTATGTGCCTTTCAGTATGATGTGCCATTTCGTGGGCAACTACGCAAGCTATGGCAGAGGCATCTCCTACAAGTTGGTCTAGGATGCCGTTGTACATCGCAATAAGATTAACTTCTGTAGCAAAGGCATTGATTTCATATTTGGGAAATATGATGATTCGCCAAGGTTTTTCGTCTAGTCCATTTGCTCTAGCAATACGGTCAACGATTCGATACAGTGTGTAAAGGTCATCAGGTAGTTCTTGTTTGGCCTGTTCGTATATATTTTTTGCTTGTTCGGTGTCTTTTGTCTGTTCTGTTGGGGTAGAATTTTCTGAGGAAGTTGGGTTGGCCTTAACTGATAGTTGATTGCTGGGTAGTAGGAATGTGGCTACTGCTAATATGGCTAGTATGGTTTTAATTTTTAACATGATATTTTCACCTAAAGTTAAAGTTAAACTAATTTTTTATTAACTAGCGATCGGTATTTTTCGTATCGGAATGCTTTTTAAAGTTAAGACAAACAATATTGATAGCTAGTTTTGTCTTGAAAAATTTAGAATAAACTCACTGGTATAAAATAGTAAATGATGATTTTATCGGATTTATAGTCAGTTAGCAAAGCTATATTTTTACCCAAGATTTGAGGTAATCTACCTATTAATAGTTTATCATTAAAAGTTTAGACTTAATCGCTTATTTAAGGTCATAATGATTGAAGTTGAGAAGTTAAGCAAAATTTATGGTTCAACCTCAGCAATTAAGGAGGTATCCTTTGCTGTACAACAAGGAGAAATATTGGGATTTTTAGGTCCGAATGGTGCAGGTAAAACTACAACAATGCGGATATTAGCTGGATATTTGCCTGCTACGAGTGGCAA
>NZ_JAAHGK010001469.1:0-1736 GCF_010672505.1 Okeania sp. SIO2B9
AAGTCAGAAGTTAGAAGTTAGAAGTCAGAAGTTAGATTTGAGATGACTAAAAACTTTGACAATACAATAGTTTCAGGCAATTATTTAACATTTAAAGTTTGAAACTATTTGTGAAATTCTTAAAGTTTTTAGTCATCTCAAATCTAACTTCTGACTTCTAACTTCTAACTTCTGACTTCTGACTTCCGTTTCCCTGATTCCTCTCTTGATGCACTACCAGGTACTTCTAGTCTCTGATAAAGGAGCTAACGCACTTCGCCGACGCTAGGTCGCACCGTTATTCCATATTCCCTTCTTAAAAATTCAGAAAAAAAATCAATGTAAACATTAACTTTGTTAGTAAAAAAATGATGAAGATAGAGAAAAGACGTAAATCTTTGAAAGAACAAATTTACTATATTTTTGAATATTCAGACCAGAAAAATATTTTAAGTTTGCTAGATGATTTGCTGATTACTATTTTAACAAGCATTAGTGTCAGTGCGTTTATTTTAGAAACTTCTCCCAGATTTTCAGATATTTATTCTAAAGATTTGGAATTAGTCGAAATAATGATAACTGTATTGTTTACTTTAGAATATATTATCAGAATATGGGTATGTACAATTAATCCTAAATATCGTCATCCCATTGGTGGTAGACTAAAGTATATAATTACCCCCTTATCCATAATAGACTTTATCGCTATTTTGCCGTTTTATTTACAAGTATTATTTCCCGGTTTAGGATTTATAAAATTTACATTATTACTGCGTTTATTTCGCTTATTTAAAATCAGTAGATATTCTGAGTCACTGCGTACCATTCTGAAAGTTATAGTTCTAAAAAAAGAGGAATTAATAGCTACATTGCTAGTGGTCATTTTTGTATTAGTCTTTGCTTCAAGTCTCATGTTTTTTGCAGAAAATGAAGCACAACCAGAAAAATTTTCTAGCATTTTAGAGACTATGTGGTGGGGAGTGGTAACTTTAACAACTGTGGGTTATGGAGATGTTTATCCTACGACTCATGTAGGCAAATTATTAAGTGCCGCTATGGCATTTTTAGGTATAGGAATTTTCGCTCTACCAGCAGGTATAATTTCATCTGGTTTTGCTGAAGAAGTTCAAAAAAGAAGGGGTAAAAAAATAGTTCATCCAGTAGGAAAAGATATTAAAATAACTGCAGAAACTACATTTCCCTTAAACTCAGATTTCAGACATCATATACACCCAGACTTCAGACATCATCATCCAAAACAAGAGCAAAAACAGGTGATAGTTAACTATATTGAGGAATCATCCGAGATTATGAAAATTTGCATAGAAACAGCAAAGAAAAAGTACGGACATCATTTTAAAAATGAGGAAATTATTAAAGATTTTGCCTTACTTCTTTATCAGGAAACAATGCACAAATTTCATCGTTAAAAGTCAGGAAGGAGATGGGGAGATGGGGAGGTGGGGAGATGGGGAGACCTGGAATAATATCATGTCCGGTTGAACAGTGATAAATAAATAACTACGGAGTCCTCAGGAGTCAGTCCTCAGGAGTCAGGAGGGAAGAAAGAAGAAGGAAGAAGAAGAACAGGAGAAGAAGGAGAGAGTTTTCTGATCACTAATTATCCGGACATCATATAATATGAAGAATAGGAGACAGGAGACAATTATATATAGTGGTCAATAGGAGTAAGTAATTGAGTATTTATACTTAATATTTTCCTGAGAATCTGACTGCTGAGAAAGGTCAAATGTAGG
>NZ_JAAHGK010000147.1:0-8729 GCF_010672505.1 Okeania sp. SIO2B9
CAGGTTGGATATTTATTTCTTGGCTTGAACCGACTCTAATATGCAAGGAACTAGAAGATTTGGCTTCCCGCAAGACTTGCACTGGTTTATTAGAAACTACTCCCTTTTCTTCTAGTCTCTGAACAATTCTTCTTGTATCGTCACTGCTGATAATTCGATCGACTATTGCTATTTGCCCTGTTTTTAAATCCGATAAATTCATTATCATTACTTTTTATTAATTGATTGTTATTATCTTCTCCAAGATCTTAATACTATATTATATCTAAAATATAATTTCAAGCTTTAATACTAAATGTAACATAGAACTACAAAAAACAAAATTTGCCCCTTGCGAATCAACAAGGGATTTACATTCTACTTAGAGAGAAAGATTTAATTGTTGATACCAATTTACTTAAATAAAGTTTTCAATTCATACAATCTTAGTTTGTAAGCATTTCCTGCGGAATGCGGAGTTAACAACTAGCTCGTTGGTCAGCTCTCAGGTATGACGGCAATAACTGCTAAGATTAGGAATTGAGCTTTTTATCTATTTTATTTATACTTTTAATTCTCCCTCAATACTATCAATACTAATTCCACTTCTGGCTGACAATAAATTAATCGCGCTATGACTAATATCAAATCCGGGGGAATTGGACATAAAAAAATTCTCTAATCGTCATAAATACGCTCATCTTTGTGATTCTCTCTCCTCCTGTACGTCGCCAATCTGATGGTTCCCCTAGCTGACTCTTAAAGACTTAACCAATCTATAACTGTTTAAGCGGATTTGATATAATAGCTGACGGCTGAATGCTTATAGCAGTCGAAGCAAAGGTTAGGACATTTATAAATGCCCAAACTCAGTCAGGGATTACTTTTGAGTTTTGAGTTTTAAATTGTGCGTAGTGCTATACCTTAGTCTCAACTTTTAACTTTTGAATACATGACTTTTGAATTCCGTTGACTCCTAAAAAATAGCCTAGCTATTTGTAATACCAATTTCATAAAATATTGCAAAGCGTGAGGACACAGGGAACAGGGAACACCGGAGCTGGGAACAGAGAAAGAAAAACATAAATATTAAAGAGGAAAAAAGGTGGAAATTTTAGAATTTATGGAATTTATAATTTTTTCTTTTAAGAAGAAATCACAAATTAAGATGTAACTGCCTTTGCGTGAATTTGGTATAACAAACATTTATCAATTTGGTATTAGGTATTATACAAAAGCAAAAGTAGGAGTAGGTTTTTAACTTACTCCCACAACTTACAGCAGATTCGGTGATTAATTTGGTACAGCTTAAGAGTGAATATTTTTTGCCTGTTCCCCACTCCCTAATCCCTATTCCCTAAAAATAAATATATGTACTGCACAAAGTAGGAAACTGCTGTATATAGCATTTACCAAAAAGTGTAAGATAGAGCTATAGCAATCCTATTTCAATAGTAATATTTTTGTGGTAGTTAGGAGTCAGGAGGACCGAGTCAGAATTTTCAAGGTTTTTCCTCAATCTTAACTATTATAAAAATCTCACAAATCATTTAGGATTGCTATATAAACTAATTTTCACCTAACATTTATTTCAGAAGCCTAAAGCCAAAGCTCCTTGATAGAAAATAAAACTAGAAACCCAAGCTAAAACTAATGGAAATACTAAAGAAAGTAAAGAAAATTTCCATGATTTTGCTTCTTTAACTATAGTTGCTAAAGTAGATAAACATGGGGTATAAAGCAAACAAAAAATACAGAAACTGTATCCTTGAATAAAAGTAACTGTCTCAGCAATATTACTACTAACATTCTGTTCGCTCATACTGTAAATAACAGCTAAAGAACCAATTACTATTTCTTTAGCAATAAAGCCAAAAAATAGGGATAATGTTAAATAAGGATTAATCCCAATTGGGTCCATGATTGGACTCATAAATTGACCAATTTTACCGCCAATTGTATCTAATCCTGTTGCACCTGGTGGTAAACTTGTAAGTACCCAAACTGCAATACAACCAACAGTAATAAAGCCTGATGCTCTGACTAAAAATTCTCTGACTTCTCCCCAACTTCTCAGTAAAACTTGTTTTAATGTAGGTAAACGATAAGGAGGTAGTTCTAGAATGAAAGGTTCTTCATTTTTATATACCCCTTGAAATAATGCTGCGGTGATAATAGCTACTAAAAAACTGAGGATATATAGAGAGAATAAAACTATCGCTCCATTACCATTAGGAAATACTGCAGCAATAATAAATACAAATACTTGCAGTCGTGCCGAACATAAACCAAAAGGAATGATTAACATGGTTAATAGTCGCAAAGCAGGCGATCGCATTACCCTAGTTCCCATTAATGCTGGTACATTACAACCAAACCCCATTATATGAAGTACAAAACTACGTCCATCTAAACCTAATTTTGCCATAAAGGCATCTATTAAATAGGCAGAACGTGATAGATAACCACTATCTTCTAGCACTGCCATAATAATAAAAAATACGATAATTAATGGCACAAAAGAAGCAACAGTAGTTACCCCTGCCCAAACTCCATTAATAAGAAAGTCTTGAACTATCTCTGGAAAAAGTTGAGCTAGAGGTTCAACAATTGATGACTGTACCCATTCAACAACTATTTCGAGCAGGTCTATTGAGGGAAGTCCGATGTTCCAAACTGCCCAAAAAACTAGAAACATTCCGAGGAAAAATAAGGGTAAACCCCACACAGGATGAAGGAGTATTTTGTCAACTTGAGCTGTGAAGTTTTGTGCTATTTGGGAAGGCATAAGTACAGCACCATTTAAGACTGTATCTATATCACTCAGAGAAATATCTTCCTGTGCTTCTATCCAAGATGTGAGATTATTTAATTTGACGGAATTTTCTACATTTTTTAACTCTTCAGAAATTGCCATATATGCATTCATATAGCCTTTGCCATATTTAGCACTAATTAGAAACACTGGCATTTCTAATCGTTTTGATAATTCTTCTGTATCTATTTTAATTCCATATTGTTTTGCTTCATCTGACATATTCAGCATCAAAACTGCTGGTAAACCCAAGGCTTTTATCTGTAATGGCAGTCTAATTTGACGGTCAATTTGTGCAGCATTAATAATAACTAATACTAAGTCAATGGCATAATTTTCTAAGAATGTTTGAACAACTTTTTCGTCTTCGGAAAAACCGTTAAAGTTATAAATTCCTGGTAGGTCTACAAATTCAGTAGTTTCACCATTTATTTTGACGTTAGCTTGCAAGAGATCGACTGTTACTCCAGGCCAGTTTCCCACATGAGCAGAAACTCCAGTAATTCGATTAAAAAATGTTGATTTTCCAGTATTTGGCATCCCAATTAAAGCAACTCTTTTTGTTGCTTTAGATTTTGAGATTGTTGTTGTAGTTTTAGCGGTATGACAAGTCATTATCTTACCTATTATTTATCTTAAAGTTAGCGAGATATTTTTATGGCTTTATTATAAACATAAATTATGAAAATTAGGGATTATTTTTAGAATCTTTAAGTTTTTGTGGATATTTTTCCAAAATATTTCGAGGGCTTATATAAAGCAAAAAAAGCATAAAGTTAAAGCGTTCGACAAATATTGAAAAGCTGAATACTTATGGTGATAAATCAGCTCTAATATCATGTTCGGACGGGTCAGTTATAAATAAAATTTAAGGACTGACAGTACCGACGGTATCAAATAAATACTGAAATTGTCTTTACTTTTCTCCAATATTTCCTCTTTTTCTCCAATATTTCCTCCTGACTCCTGACTCCTGACTCCTGACTCCTGAGGACTCACAACATTTATTTATAAGTATTCAACCGCAATTCGTAGCTCCCCCGGAGGGGGAACATGATATAAAGCCTCAAAAATTCTCTCTTCTGCTTTTCTTTTCTATAGAATGTTGCACAAATGAAAATATAGAAATTTATGCAGGATTAACAATCCAAAAATAGACTGCAAAGTATAAAACTCTCATTGATTTTTATTTACTATAAGAGATTTTTTTCTAAACCCAAATAGAACTGCTATAAAAAAGTTAAATTACTTAAATTATACTCAATCCGATTATTAAAAAGTACTTTTGAGATCAAATCCACTTAATTCAGTATAAAAAAATGTTCCATCTGAGTGCCATTGCCAAATCTTTATCGATATCCCCACATTCCCCCTCCTGGGAGGGGTTAGGGATGGGTCTCCAAACTATGAATCTAATTACACAAATTCTACCGGATTTGATATGAGTTATACTTTCTAACCTTTCTGCTTTATCCTCCTAATAAATATCTTATTGCTCGGATTTAGTATTAAGTAGATAGACATAAATAATTAGGGTTTGCTGAAAAAGTATTTTAGTAGGGGTAGGAGACAGCTATACTGGAGACAGGAGACAGGAGAAATGGATCGGGAGCGAGGAAGTAGGAGCGGGCGTTTTGTAAGAATGATTTTTCTGCCCAACTATGCGCCTAAAATACGCTCCATGCATGAGCGTGAAGAGCTGAAACAGGCGCACTTTTTTCGTTCCCAAAAAGGCACTTCTCTTTATATGTCAATGCTTTTATATTTAATCAGCAAACCCTAATTAGTAAAATGGAAACTATTTGGAAATTCCAGAAGTAATTGAGATTGCTTTCCGTTCCGGAATGCTCCGCAAACCTTCCACTCCGTTCCAGTCGCAATGAAATTTTACATTTATATCATGTCCAGTTCAACAGTTATAAATAAACGACGGATTCCTCAGGAGTCAGGAGCAAATAAAGAAGAATAAAGAGGAGGAAAAGGAGAAGTTTTTTTATCACTAATTATCCGGAAATGATATTAATTATACTTATACAAATTCACTTTAGGGATATCACAAATAGTTTCCAACTTTAAATGTAAAATAATTGCCCGAAACTATTTTCTTATCAAAGTTTTTAGTCGATTAAATCTAACTTCTGACTTCTGACTTCTGTACGTCGATAATCCGACTGCTCCCCGATCTGAATTCAGTGAAACGGTATTACAATGGATAATTGACAATGGATAATTGATAATTAATCCCCAAAGGTTTAAAGTCTCTCCTTTTAAGGAGAAAAAAGCGGTTGAGGGATGGCGAGGTCCCCTCGCCATATCCAATCAACCAAGACAGCGGTCGTTAGCGGAGCTTCCCGTAGGGTGGGATGGCGATCTTCGGAGCGGGTCTGCAAGAACGGGTCTCCTCGCCATATCCAATCGACCAAGAGAAGAAATCTGATTTCCTTATATTCAATTCCGTAACGGTTTTAACCTTCTTGTAATTATCCATTATCAATTGATGAACTACTTACTTTGGCTCTATCTCTAGACTACCGTCTGCATAGAGCAAAATAGCAAACTCAGTCCATTCTATTTTATTCGTAGAATTAGGCTTAACTAAATTCGGCAGTGGTGTACTGCTCAAATGGTTTTTTGCTATTTGATTAAAAGCTTCGTAAGAAATAATATCTCCATTTTTATCTACCTTAACTAGATAAATTGCTGTTTGTTTAACTGGTTTTTTCCAGTTTTTATCGATCTTAGTGTAGAGTTTTTGTTGTAATGTAGCAATTTCTTTGTTGTCGGTAATTCTTTTACCTATTGATTCTACGTTTTCGATGTCAGAATTAGTTGTTGTTGCTACCGGATTAATGGTATTTTCAATAGTTGCTTGATTTGTCGTTTCAAGGGCATCAGATTTATCAGTTACGGCATCCAAATTTCCGGTTATTTTTGGTGCAGATAAAGTTGTATCTACCGTCTCTAATTTTTCATTTTCCGTTAATTGTGAAGTCGAATTAGAAACAATATTAGCAGTAGTTTGTTGTTGATCGCCTCCATCGATATTTCCATGATTCAAAAGTTGATAAATTTCAGCCAGAACAACTATAACAATAGCAGTTAATGTCAGTAATGAGAGAGTTTTAACTTGTTTAGTTAACTTTATTACAGACTTGGGAAACATCTCATAATCTTCTGATGAATTTGTTTCCTCATCCCCATCTGTTTTAATCACGATCATTTCTGCTTCATGAGACCGGATAGCTATTTCTGTGCTTAAACCAACTCGAATGTGCAAAGGCCCACTAAAAGTTCCCTCTCGCAAGACTTGCACTGGTCTATCAGAAACTACTCCCATTGCTGCGAGTCTCTCAACAATTCCTTGATCGCGACCAATATTTAAAACTCGATCGACTATTGCCATTTGCCCTGTTTTCAAATCAGCTACATTCATTTTGATTACCTCTGACGTTATTACTTAAATGTTGTGTAGATATTGTGGTAATTACTATCTTGTATTCTGCATATAATCTCAGACTTACAGCACTTTTTAGGATGGTGAGGTAAAGTTATTATGTTGCCTGTTGCCTAAAGTCCTAAAACTTTGTACCTCCAAGACTCGAAAACTGCTGTAAATGTATCGTCAGCAAATCCTCAATAATTAATAATTAATAATTAATAATTAATAATTAATAATTAACAATTACCTCTCCTAGAGAACGGATAGGATTGACTCAAAGGAAAATTTTTGCTTGTTTCTCCTTTAAAGGAGAGACTTTAAATCTTAATTATTCGGTAATGACCGAGGAACGAGAAAGACTGAATATATGACCGAATTTTCCTTTCTACTACTTATTGCTGATCAATGATTTTGGAACAGACAATAATATCGCTAGCAGGATTAAGTCCCAAACCAATATTGCGGTCTCCTACTGCCACAATTACCGAACCACTAGGGTTGTTACTAATTACCTCTAGCTCAACTCCTACTACCAATCCCATTTTTTTCAAGCGACTATCCATCTCATCTATAGCATTGATCGTAATAATATGTAAGCGATCGCCCCGTTTTGCTTGTGTCAGTGGAAAGTTAGTTTCTACTACTTGTTGATAAGTTTCTTTAAGAGTGTGATGGTTGTTTTCCTCTTTCAACTCAATATAGTTGCTGTCTCCCAGAAATGTAAATTCCCATGCTTTCTCCTTCCTCTCTACATTATTAGATTCCGATCTATCTTCATATTTTTTATCCATTAATTTATGTAAACAGTTGAGATTTATTTTCATTTAGTATAGTAACGATAGCAGAGTAGTTTGTCAAGTTTAATATTTGACATTATTCAAAACTGGAACTAGAGAAAATCAGGAGCTATCAATTATATTATCTCTCTCATCTACACTGCTATTAAGAAAGTATTAATTTATTTTCAATACTTTTACTGGCATTGCTGAGGAGCGGGATGAATATAAGTGGTAATATCAAATCCGCTAGGGTTCGGTATAAAAAAAATTTTCATCTTCATCCAAGAGCAAATGTTTCGCGCATTCTCTTCCCTCCTGACTCCTGACTCGGTCCTCCTGACTCCTAGATTAACTATCTAATTACACCGATGCTACCGGATTTGATATAAGCGGGGGCAGGCATCCTGCCTGTCCCTGCCAAGGAGTGAAAATATCAGGAACGAAAATATCAGGAACGGGCAAAATGCCCCCCAAGCACAAAACTATTAAAATCATCCCGCATTTGTGCAACGCCCTTCTACTAAATCAGGACTTACGCAAAATATCAAATCATATACTATCCGTAGGGGTGAACGGCCGACTTTATAGCGCTTTTCACATAGATAGACTACAGTTAGTATGGGCAACCCAAAAGCATTGATTTTTCTACTCCCTCTCTTTGTGCGCGTTCCCTCTCTTAGTCAACATTCCCTCTCTTGGTCAGCATTCCCTTGCTACTAACTTGGTCGCGGGGTCTGACCGCTTGCGTCTGTCACCGACGCGGGGTCGCACCGCTGTTGCCTGTTGCCTTGCGCGTAGCGCTATTTCTCACCCAATAACTTTTGAAGGAGATTCATTGAACATTTCTCCTGCTTGTAAACGCTTCATATAACTTGCTTGGTCTGTTGCCACTTTACCACAGAGAAAATAAGCACCAAGCAAACTCGGAAAAGCAAGAGTTATTTTCATAGCATCACTAAACTCAATGACTGCTTCTGGGTTAGTAACCGTACCCACAAAGATACCTACTAAGAACAAGATTTTATAGATAATCACACCTCGGTTTCCAAATAAATATTGCCAGCAAACTTGACCATAGTAACTACTAGAAATCATCGTAGAAAAAGCAAACAAAATTATACAAATTGTCAAAATAGCAGGAAACCAGTCAATCACAGTAGTAAAAGCGGCTAAAGTTAGTTCTGAACCATTGAGAGTCGCAAATTCAGGATTATTGTAAACGCCAGTAATAATAACTACTAAAGCGGTCATATTACAGATAATGACAGTATCAATAAATGGTTCTAGCATTGCTACAATACCTTCTCGAACAGGTTCATCTGTCTTTGCCGTAGCATGAGCGATCGCTGCCAAACCCAATCCTGCTTCATTAGAAAAAGCTGCACGGCGAATCCCTTGTATTAGCGCTCCCACAAAACCCCCTGCCATAGCTTGGGGAGCAAAAGCGCTATGAATTATAGTAGAAATTGCGTGAGGAATAGCAGTAAAGTTAGCTAAAATTACCCATGAACCTGCCAGAAAGTAAACGCCACACATTGTCGGTAACGCGTTGCCAGCGATTTCGTTGTCACCGGACGAGGCGCGCCGGTATTGTGCGGGCCAGCGCCTCGGCGGGCGGGCGGAGGCGCCAGCCGAAACGTACCGGGTCCTGGGGCCGGACGGCGGCTTTCTGGGGCTCGCGACCCTCGACGCCGAGCAGGTATTGCGGCCAGAACGG
>NZ_JAAHGK010001470.1:0-1736 GCF_010672505.1 Okeania sp. SIO2B9
TAGAAAAACATTTCATCCTCTTTTCCTTCACCAATAATCAACTTTGACTTTTTGATTGTTTTTTGAATTTGACTCATTAACGCATCTCCAAGTTAAGCTCTAAAGAAGTCTCAATATTATCTTTGTCATAAGTTAAACTCTTGATAACATTAGTCTCTTTTTCTCTCTCTAGTCTGAAATAACGAAAGTCATATAATTCGGAGTTGGAAAATGCTTGATGAGCAGCATTAATACATTCATAACTATGAGTAGTAGCAAAAAGTTGAGTGTTAGATTTTCTAGTTGCTACAGCTATAGACTGCCAAACTTTTTCCATAACTGAGTGATGTATACCATTTTCAATTTCATCAATTAATACTGTTCCTTCTTTTGCATTCATAATCGATAAAATAATAGATAATAATCTTCCCATTCCTTCTCCCATTAATGAAACAGGAATTAAATAATCTGCTCCAATATCTCCATGAATCATCGGAATTCCTCCGGTTACCAAAACTGCTAAACGTTTTAATCTTGGTTCTATTATTTTTAAGATTTCTATAATTTCATTTTGTTTATTTATAGCTTCAAATTGACTGAATATTTCTGCATCATTTGTTGGCGATACTCTTAAACGACTACTGAGAAAAGCGCTAGGAGGAAAAACTTCTATTTCTTTAGCTTCTTGTTCTTCGTCTTGCTGAATTGCTATCTTTATTTCTGTTTGTTCTTCTCGATCTGGTGTTAAAAATATTGTAAAACCAAAGATTTGTTGACCATTTTTTTTAAATCCTAGTTTTAAATCCTTGAGAGTTTTTCTACTATTTGACCTTAAATTTAAAGGGAACAATCTTGGGCTTGATGCTTTATCTAAACTCAATTTTAGTTCGTTCTCTTCACCATTTTCGTTTACTATTTTAATTTTAATGGCTTTACTGACTTGTTTTTTGTAGAATAACCATTCACAAATTTCTTCTACATCAAAAGTTTGTTGCTGGACTACTCCTCTATTAAAGTTTAATTGAAACGGAATTTCTAGAGCATTTAAACTTTTTAACAAGAAAATTGCTTCTAGCAGAGCTGTTTTGCCAACATTATTGATACCTCCAATTAAATTAACTCGTTCGATATTATCAATACTAATTTCTTCAAAACATCTAAAATTTTTAACTGTAATACATTTAAACATAATTAATTTAACGCTTTCTTTTTTAACTGTTATAAAAGCTGTTTGGTATTTTTGTCAAAGTGGATAGTTTAGTCAAATTAGTCAAACATAATAGTTGGGAGATAATTTGGTTTTAAGTTGAATAAAAAGTCATGAATAGGTGCAAACCACTCCCAATAATAGAATTGTACCACACTTATTTTGGGAATGCAAGGCAGAAAAATTTGGCTTTGGCGATTTTTTTGAGCTTCACAGAATGATGATTTGAACTAAAATAATAATTTTCTCTATTTCTGAGTTGAGGGTAGACTTTTATATAAGAAAGTTGGATTCTATAGAGGTGAATTTGACTAATTATCAAAATCATAAGGGTCGTGTAACCCCGTCTTTTAAAGCGAAATATTTTTGGCTCGAAGCTCAAATACCCGTTACAAAAATAACTTCTGACTTGGTTAATCAACTCACCCCTAACTTAATAATTTTAATCTCAACGATTAGTTTGAGATTCTGCCAAATTATCGGCAAACTCTTCACTAATTCCGGCAAAAGTCTCCTGACTCTGTTCATACATAGAAAGACCACTTTTAAT
>NZ_JAAHGK010001471.1:0-1734 GCF_010672505.1 Okeania sp. SIO2B9
TTAAATAATTATGAAATTCTTCTCTATTAAAACTAAAATCAAAAAAATTAGATTTTCAACTGATACATTATAGTAATATTTATTTGATTTGAATTGTATTTCCATACTCTCAAGAATGATCGTTGAAACTAGACAAAAAAGAATAGGTATTTTTGATAGTGGGATAGGAGGTCTAACTGTTCTGAGAGAGCTATATAGACAGTTACCTAGTGAATCTATTCTTTACTTTGGAGATACAGCAAGATTACCTTATGGTACAAGAACTAGCAAAGAAATTATGCAGTTTGTAGATGAAATTATAGAGTGGTTAATCAAAAGTGGAGTTAAAATGGTATTGATGGCTTGTAATACCAGTTCAGCTCTTGCTCTAGAAAAAATCAAGTCTAAATTTGATATTCCAATTCTAGGATTGATTGTACCAGGGGCAAATTCTGCAGTAGAATTAGGGACAAGAATAGGTGTCATTGCTACCCCTGCAACTGCTGCTAGTAATGCCTATCGTACTGCTATTCTAGAGGCAAATTCTTCTGCTAAAGTGTGGCAAGTAAGCTGTCCCTATTTCGTACCTTTAATAGAGCAAAATCAGCTACATAACCCTTATACATATCAGATAGCAGAAGAATATTTGATGCCATTAATACAGCAAAAAATTGACACATTGGTTTATGGTTGTACTCACTATCCCTATTTAGAACCAATATTGCGTTCTTTTCTACCTAGAAATATTAATTTTGTAGATCCTGCTGTATCTCTAGTGAAAGTAGCTGCTAAAAAGCTAGAAATGATGAATTTACAAAATTATGAGAAAGCAAAACCAACAAAATTCGTAGTTAGCGGTTCTCCTCAAAAATTTGCTGAATTATCATTACAATGGCTTGGTTATAAACCAATTGTACAATCAGTTTCTTTATCTACAGTTCTAGACAAACCTATTTCTATGGCATAGAATTTATGTTGGGGATATAAACAGAAAATTAAATGCTTAATAGAATCAGGACTTACGCAAAATACTCTTTTATACGCTAGTTTTGGTGTAAGATGCGTTGCAACACACACTACAGGCAGATTTGCTCCTTAAGTCCTAAGAATAAGGATTCGCGAAAAGTTTTACAGAGTTTTTGTGATTCAATGAAAGTGCCAATCTAGTTTGATAACTTCTCGTAAGCTTTATAGATAGATTATGGCAGTCTTATATCTGAATTGTGAAATATTTTAGGGTTATAGAGAATAGGAAACAGTAGAATTTTTATTAATGTTTTAGATCTATAGCAGTCGTCAAAGTGCTTAGGACATAAAGGAGAAACATAGCGTTGGCGGAGCAAGTGCGGCAGTTATATCGCCTCTATGAGATGGTCTAATAATTTTATACTTTTCTCTGTGCTAACCCCTCTGACAGTTGCTATACTGTTGAATAATTATAAACTTACTTAAAACTTATAAGTAAGTCGGTGAAAAAAAACCAAAGTATGTAAAGAAATTTTAAGCAGTTTGATTTGAGTAAAATTTAAAACGTTCTGTACTGTAGTTTCCCTTTTCTGCCCTAGCTTGAATACCGTCAATTACTGCATAAGCAAGATCTAACTCGTCATCAAACATTTGAGCTGATCATTCATCTTTTTTGAGATGTTTCCACTCCAGCTCAATTGGGTTCATTTCTGAGCAATACTTAGGTAAAAAGAATATATACAAGCCCTGGCTTTCCCATTTTGACCATAATTGTTGTACCTCTCGACA
>NZ_JAAHGK010001472.1:0-1733 GCF_010672505.1 Okeania sp. SIO2B9
CTCAAATATTATTTGCTAATCCTCAAGCATTTGAACTGGTGAGAAGATACGTTGATACTGACTTAAATCGTTGCTTTAAACTCCAGGATTTAGAAAATCAAAACAAGACTAACTATGAAGAAACTAGAGCAAAATTTATTAATCAAATGCTAGGACCAAAAGGGAACCCTAAGTTTGATTTTATCTTGGATTTGCATACCACCACTGCTAATATGGGATTAACAATAGTTTTAGCGAATAATCATCCCTTTAACCTCAAAACTGCTGCTTATTTAAGTTCAGTTGAACCAGATGTTAGAGTTTATAGCTGGATTAATCCAGGAGAAGAAAATGCTTTTGTAAATTCTATTTGTGAATTAAGTTTTGGTATTGAAGTAGGTCCCATAGCTCAAGGTACTCTCAAAGCAGATTTATTTCAGAAAACAGAAAAATTAGTTCAGGCAAGTTTAGATTTTATAGAAAATTTCAATGAAGGTAAATTGAATCTAATTAATCAGGATATTATAGTCTATAAACATCTAAAAGTTGTAGATTATCCTAAGACTGAAGATGGAGAAATAACAGCAATGATTCATCCTGAGTTACAAGGGAGAGATTATGAACAATTAACTCCAGGTGAGCCAATTTTTTTAACCTTTGATGGCGAAACAATTTACTATGAAGAAGAAATTCCTACATGGCCAGTTTTTATTAATGAGGCGGCTTACTATGAAAAGGGAATTGCTATGTGTTTGACAAAAAAAGAGAGAATTACATTTTAATTTCATCATCAAACACGCATTTGAATCAGTTATCAGTTATAAGTAAGTGGCTCAGATATGAAAGTATTACTAATTAAATTAATTAAAGGCTACAAAATTTTCATTTCACCAATGTTACCTCCATCCTGTCGTTTTCAACCTACTTGCTCAGAATATGCGATGGAAGCGATAGAAAGATTTGGGATTTTTAAAGGCGGTAGAATGGCAATTATGCGAATTTTACGTTGTCATCCTTTTCATCCTGGTGGTTATGACCCAGTTCCTCCAAGGGAGTGTGAGGACTGTGGGGAGTAGGGGAGTGGGGGAGATTAGATACTGAAGTAATTATAGAATAAACAGCCTCTTATACCAATTTGAAAAAAGAATGTTACGAATAATAAGTGCGATAAAAAGATTTTACAGTAAATGTTCCTTTGACAAAAAAGATAATTTACACCCTAAAAATCGTATTAAAGCCATTCATTATGACTCCTGACTCCTGACTCCTGACTCCTAATAAATAGCCTAGCTATTTGTAGCAAACATTTATCAAATTGGTATTAGACATCTCCTGCAAAAGAGGGAGGAGTTGAAATCTCCTTTTAGTTCTGGAATGCTCTGCAAACGAGGGAGTCTCAAAAAAAATCTACCGATCGCTGACTGCAGACTGCTTCTTTAACCAACCACCCCAAGGACTAACTTCAAGTACCCCTGTCGGTGTCATCACCACCCGGAATATTGCAAAAGACTGTTTCTGACTCGTAACTTCAGAATTAGCACTATTTAACAACTTGGGTAAAGGTGTGTGTTTACTATAATATTGTGCAGGTTCATTCATCGGTTCTAAGCTAGCGATCGCTCCATCCCCATTAACTTTTACCTCAAACACTAAATCTTCATACCATACTGGAGTATCTTGCCAACTTTGGTCAATTTGGTTATATAACTTTTGGTTTAACTCTTCTAACTCAGCTATATCAGTAATCTCTGAAA
>NZ_JAAHGK010001473.1:0-1731 GCF_010672505.1 Okeania sp. SIO2B9
TCAGAAGTTGCTGCTGAAGTACCATCAAAATATGCCGATAAGTTTACAGTAGTGGGAGATTTGATGGCGGAGGTAACCAGTAATATAGATTTACCAACAACAGAGGAAAATATTGTTGAGTATATTGGGTTATTGCCTGGGTCGAAACCTACCAAGTTATCTTTGGGCGTACCTTTAACTTTAGCGATCGCTCAACATCTTCACAAAATACGCCCGCAAACGAGATTTATTATTCCAGTTGCTCCTACTCTGGAATTATCTACTTTAGCCAGTTTTGCCGACTCTCGAAAAAATCCGGCAGTTCAAAAAATGGGTGGTGTTAAGGCAAAATTATTAATTCCTCCAAACTCTGAGACAGAAAATCCTAAATTGGTGACACCTACAGGTCTAGAGGTGGAATTAATAACGCGCACTCCTGCTTACGATCTACTTTCCCAATGCCGTCTTTGCTTGACCACAGTTGGTGCTAATACTGCTGAGTTGGGTTCGTTGGCAATACCGATGATTGTATTATTACCCACCCAACAACTTGATATTATGAGAGCTTGGGATGGTTTGCCTGGGTTGTTAGCAAATTTACCGGGGGTAGGAGCTGCTTTTGCTGCCGGAATTAATTGGTTAGTGTTGCGCAAGGGACAACTGTTTGCTTGGCCGAATATTTGGGCAAAACAAGAAATTGTGCCGGAGTTAGTAGGGAAACTGACACCAGAAACAGTAGCAGAATTGGTATTAGATTTTTTGAGTCATCCAGAAAAATTAGCAGAAATGCGCGATCGCCTTAGAAGTGTTAGAGGTCAACCGGGAGCAGCACAAAAGTTGGCTGAAATTGTGTTATCGTTGCTATAGCACTACGCGCTAGGGAATAGGGAACAGGGAACAGGGAACAGGGAACAGGGAATAGCAAATTGTAAAAAGGTTTTAGGATTGACAAATGTCCTAACAAATTCTTGTAGTGCTATATAGCAGGGAAGAGGGAAGAAAGAAATTTTGACATAATTACTAAATCTTCTCGGAGATTAGCTATACTTTTTCACCATCTACGTCATATTGCTTTTGAAGACTATCGTTTTTTGGTAGTGGTACATTGTAATGGTATAGACAGTGGGAGCATCTTGCTCCCTTTCTAAGTTTTGCTTGTCTCCACTTAATAATTACAGCACTTTTGAGAAAGCATGAGGTACAGTTTAATACTATTCCCTATTCCCTAAACTCGTAAAACTTTGTACCTCATCAACTCAAAAACTGCTGTCATATAAAATCCGGACAGTAATCACAAAATTACTTTATCTTAATACAGGTGTTTTATTGAATACGAATTTAAAAATTAATGCTATTCAAATCCTTTCTTTCTCCTGACTCCTGACTCAGTCCTCCTGACTCCTCAGCAATTTGTTTTGGTTGCCGAAATTTATAAACGTCCTGAATAACCTGCACCCAACCATCCGTAAAAGCCTCAATAAGGCGATCGCCTTTTTCTTTCGTTGCCACTTTGGCATCACCCAACACCCCACTACAACTTAACTCCTGCGTTAACCAAGCAAAAGGCAACTGCCCCTCCATACTTAACATACTGTCTTCTGGCAAATCTTGAGGATATTCTGTTACTGCCTTATCCATTTTTACCATATCCGGCAAGATTGACAACATCATACTGGTTTCCCCATCTCCTGCATGAATTCCCAATTCCATTTCCTTTGGCGTAAACAATTCTTTGCTAGGGTGAGGTATGCG
>NZ_JAAHGK010001474.1:0-1729 GCF_010672505.1 Okeania sp. SIO2B9
TAAGTAACGATATTACTATAGATAGTAGTGGCAATGCTTATATAACTGGCGATACTCGCTCCGCTGACTTTCCCACTGAAAATGCAGTACAAAATTCTTTAGGTGGGGACCGAGATATATTCATTACCCAACTTAATAGTGACGGTAGCGACCTAATTTTTTCCACTTACTATGGTGCGGTAGATGGAGATACTGGTAATAGCATTGCCGTAGATGAAGTGGGCAACATTTATGTAGGAGGATCTTCCGGTAGTCAAATTATCGGAGGTGATGCAGTAGTACCCCCAGTTGGAGAATTTCCCACTGTTAATGCTTTGCAAGATAATTTTGCTGGGGGTGAAAGTGATGGAATTTTAATGAAAATTAATAGCGATCGCTCTGTTGGATATGCGACTTATTTAGGTGGAGCAAATTTTGAGTCTATTGAGGGTCTTGATATTGATGGGGTCGGTAATACTTATATTATTGGTAACGATAATTTTGCCGATGCTTTTGTCAGAAAAATATCTAACGATGGTGGAACTGTAGAATATTCAATTTCCTTTGAGACCAACAATAATTTGGGTATATTTGGCAATGACATTGCAGTAGACGAAGTTGGTAACGCTTATATTGTCGCTTCCAGCAACTCCACTGCTTTTCCTGAATTTATTCCAGGTGGTAGTAGTACAGCGAACGATATTTTTGTTGCGAAACTAAACTCTAGTAGTCAACCTCCAAATATTCCCTTTCCCAATATTCCTAGCAGTTTCAACGAAAATCTTTACTTGCTAGAAAATTCCGGTGTAGCAGATGCTGTGACAAATGGTTTATTTAATAACGGGTTTGAACATTGGTTAGAATTTGGTTTTTTAGAAGGGCGATCGCCTCAGTTTGCTTTTGATGAAGAATTTTATCTGGCCACTTACCCAGTAATTGCTGATGCAGTGGCAAATGGTTTGTTTATCAATGGGTTAGAACATTACATTCGGTTTGGCCAAACTGAAGGACGTCAAGCAGTTGCATAATTAGGGTTTGCTGAAAAAGTCTTTTTTTAAGGAGTAGGGGAGTAGGGGAGTAGGGGAGAATTTTTTTGCCTAACTATCGCCCAAAATACGCTCCTTTTTGAGCATAAAGCAGCTCAAAACTAGGTACTTTTTCCAGAGTAAAAAAGGCTAAAACCTTTACCTATAAATGCTTTGAGATTAGATCGGTAAGCCCTAATTATCTAGAAATATTCGAGCATTTTATCATTTCTCTTATGGGTTTAATACCCCCACCGTCAACGGGGGTGCTCAAAATTATTTGGGGTGAGTAGACGCGGAGCAGTAGGTCGCCCTTCTATCCATAAGCAATTTTCCCTTCTGCCTTCTGCCTTCTGCCTTCTGCCTTCTTCAATCAAATTAATCCTACTTTTCTCAGAGCTTTTTCTGCCGCCCGTTTTTCAGCTTCTTGTTTACGACGCCCTTTTCCAAGACCATATAACTTTCCCCTAACTTTAACTTCAGCAGTGAATATTTTGGCATGATCCGGACCTTCTCCATTATTAGATTCATATTGAGGATTTTCTCCAAATTTTGCCAATGCCCACTGTTGAAATTTACCTTTAGTATCTACTAAATCATCTGTTTGTACATCACTTTCTGAATCTGGAAAAATTATTTCATCTGCAACGGGTTGAAAAAGTTTTTTCACAAAAGGGCGAACTTTAGTCAAAGTTGAATCTAGAAAAAAGGCTCCAATTATTGTA
>NZ_JAAHGK010001475.1:0-1725 GCF_010672505.1 Okeania sp. SIO2B9
TGGAATGTGGGTTTTAGTACTACAGACATAGATAAATAAATTTACCTGTTCGCGGAGCGTTGCCTCAGCAAATCGCTCCCAATTATTTGTAACATTCTTTTTTCAAATTGGTATAGCAATGTGCGCTCAGGTATTTACAATGTCCAGCTCAAAGTGCAGTCTAGAACAGGTCTACAAAAAATAATGTGTAAATATGCCAGCGCACATTGCTATATTAAAAATTTTTAGGTAGAAAAATTGCTGAGAGTCAATCTAGATAAGGGAATTACGTCAATGCGATAAAAATGCCTATAACTCTTGGTAATTAAGGATTTATGCCTTTTTGACGTAAAAGCCTTTTCCTGTCTATATTTGAGCCTATTTTCTACTTCTATTTTGTGTAAAGTCCCAATAGAATATCTGTATTAAGAGAAAATAATTTTGTGATTAGTGTATAACTAAAACTTTTACTATACCATGTCCGTTTAATTATTGATAAAAAAAATTCTTCTCCTAAATACCTTCTTTCTCCCTCCAGACTCCAGACTCCAGACTCCTCCCTAATTATTTATAACTGTTCATCCGAACATAATATTACTCGCTATTGTTCCAGGAATTACAAATTCAAGTATTGAAGTTCGGAGGATGTCAAACTAACCCAAATATATTGCCAATAAACCACCCGTAGAATAGGAAAAATATTAATCCTTCCCAACGAGTTACTTGTTTATCTTGAGTGACAAAAAAGAACATAATTGTTCCTGCTAATAAAACCAATAACCCACCACCAATAAGATCTTCAGGAATTTCTAAATTGCCGATTAGTCCTGGTATTCCTAGTACCATCAATGAGTTGAAAATGTTAGAACCTAAAACATTTCCTACGGCAATTTCTGGGCGACCTTTTTTAGCAGCAGAAATAGTAACTATTAACTCTGGCAATGAAGTACCAAGAGCAACTGCACTTAAAGCAATTAATTCCTTAGCAATCTCGAGTATCTTAGAGATTTTAGTAACTGATTCAATTGTATAAGTTGCACCCAAAAATACAAATAATGAACTAATAACCAAAATGGCTATTTGTTTGGTTGGTAAAATTTTCTTTGAGTTTCTATTTCCATCTTTTTCTAACTCTTGTTCTTCCTTACCACTACTAATAGTGTATAAAACATAGACAACATATCCCAAAATACAAATAATAGCTTCATTTTTAGAAAAATTATTATCTAAAACTGTTAAACCTAATAAAAAAGCTGAACCAACAAATAGTGGTAAATCTACATTAATTAGTTCATATTGTATCCTTAAAGGACTGCTGATCAATGATGCAGTACCAATAATCAAGAAAATATTAGCAATATTGGAACCAACCACATTACCAAAAACAATTTCAGAGGAGTTTTGGTATACAGCGATAATAGATGATACTAACTCTGGTAGAGAGGTTCCTACTGATACTATTGTTACCCCTACTAAAAAAGGAGAAATTCCTAAAGATATACCTATTTTTTCTGCTGCATCTGTAAAGAAGTCAGAAGCTTTAATCAGAACGAATAAGCTGACTATAAATATTACGATCCAGACAATTAAGTTTGGCATTAGTTTCTTCTTTCCATTTACATATATTATATATTTGTCGCCAATCTAAATTGAAGTTTTAGTGAGTATATTTAATATAGAAGTTGACATATCTTCCATGATCGAATGCTTTAACTGTTTGATAGTTGACTGCTGCTAAAAATTTCA
>NZ_JAAHGK010001476.1:0-1725 GCF_010672505.1 Okeania sp. SIO2B9
CCAATGACTTTACCATCGGGGATATAAGCTACATGGGCACGGCCCAAAACGGGCAAGATATGGTGTTCGCAGGAGCTAAACAGTTCAATGTCACGCATCAACACCATTTCGTTGTTATCGCTTTTCAATCACTCTAGGCAGATGAAAATTGAAAATCCTGAGCATTCTCCGGGTTGGGAATGGCTCCTGGAAACCGATTCATGATCTCAATCAGTTGGCGAAACCCCTCCCGTAATGGTTGTATAGGAAATACATTCAGCCATGGGTTGATCAAGTTGAAAAAGACAAATGGCTGGAGCATCAAGCGCAAATTATTTAATAGATTCTTCCACCCAGTGGCCCTATCCCACCACTGATGACTGGCAAAGGTATGGGATTCTTTAGACGTGGTGCTCGCCTCACTGAGGTTGCCTATTGCTTCACTCGTTGTCATGGGATTTAGCTCATTAGAATGTAGACTGACCAGCAAATACGCACTCATCACTACTTCCCACCACTTCTCAATCTGGGCATAATCAGTCACCCGAAAATCTGCCCATCCTAGCTCATTCTTACTTTGCTTTAGACCGTATTCGACCCAATTTCTCTTCCCATATAAATCCCCTACCTCTTCTGGCTTTAGTCCCGCCTTTTTCGTCATCACATACCAGGTTGAATTATCAGGCAATTTATCAACATCTGTCGTAATTTGCCAATAGCGAATCACCCGCTCTTCCACGTGCCCATACAGGATTTCACGAATAAATCGCTCCTCCGTTTTACCCGTAGAAAATTCACGCTCAAATGATTGCCACTCTGTGTGGCTAATCTCCTCTGACTCTGGCATCCAAACGCCGTGATTACTCCGAATCGCCACCACATATTCCAGCTCTAATCCCTCCAATACACTGATAAAGTTAGCTTCACTCTCTCCATATAAACTATCTGCTAAAACCAACTCGATATTGAAGCCCATCCGCTGTAATGCTCGGACCATATCTGCTGCAATTTGAGGCTTACTTTGATACTTATCCCCTGGCTTTAATCGTTCTCTAGGGTTATAGATTCTAAACATCAAGGGAAAGGTCATATTGTCAATTAACCCATAGGCGGTTACCGAGACGATGCCATTTTCTATTTTCCCTAAGTTCCCAATATATTGACGTTTCACATAATCGGTCGTTTTTCCTTTTTTAGGGTCCCCTGTCTCATCAATTAACAGCAGGATGCTGCGCCCCTGTAACGTTTGTAAAATCAACTCCAAGCGTCGTTGTTCTAAGACACCCACAGACCAAGGCGAGTCGGTCAAAAAGTGGTGCAGCGACTGCTCGTTATCCAGTCCTACAACTTTGGCAATGGCAGGCAAGGTCTTTCGCTTGATATCTGACAACATCCCCACATGTAAATGCTTAAATGCTTCAAACGCTCTAACATCTGAAAACAGCGATTGATAGGACTGGCAATACTCATCAATAAAGCGAACGGTTGGTCGAGCTTCCCTGGGCGCAATCATCGGCTCTATATGGCGTAGACAACATTACCATTATATTTCCTTTTGCTAGAGCGATTAAAGAGCGCTAGTAAACTGCGGGCTACAAAGAAAAGTCCCTACAGGACTCGTAAACGGATGTGCTCGATTGCCAGTGGATTCAGCAGCTTCATAGGTTTGGGCTGCTGTCCGCCTCGTTTCGGCCTGCTGACCAAATTTGTGTGCTGCGTGAGCATTATTCGTGCGATTGTGGCGGG
>NZ_JAAHGK010001477.1:0-1724 GCF_010672505.1 Okeania sp. SIO2B9
AATATCATGTCCGGATAATTAGTGATAAAAAACTTTCTCCTTTTCCTCCTCTTTATTCTTTCTTATTGCTTCTTTCTTATCTCCTGACTCCTGAGGAATGACTCTTGACTCCTCCGTCGTTATAAGTATTCAACCGGACATGATATAACTTGATTTTTGTATTGTTTTGGAGTAGTACCTGTAAGTTGATGAAATATTTTAGTTAAGTGACTTTGATGAGAAAAACCACATTGAAAAGCAATTTCTGTAATGCTGATATTTTGCTGTTTCAATAATTTTTTTGCCAGTTCTACTCTTTGGTGAATGACATATTGATAGGGAGTAATACCCATTGATTGCTTGAATAACCGGGAAAAATGATATTGACTCATACCAACTACAGCAGCAATTCTAGTTAGTTTTAAATCTCGGTCTAAATGTTCATTAATATATTCAATTGCTTGGCGAAGTCTATATTTTGATAATCCTCCTCGGTACTCATTAACTTCTAAACTCATAGTGGAATATTCGCGGACTAAGTGAACTGTTAATGAATATGCTAATGACTCTGCATATAACCTACCTGCTACTCCTCCTGATTCTAGTTCCCCTAGTAACAGCAACCCGACCTGACGAATAAATGGATCGCGCAGAGTAAATCTGTCTACGAGTTCAATTCGCTGGGCGTCTACTTCTACAACTTCATTAGCAACTTTTTCCATGAGCGAAGGTGCTAAATATATGTATAACAAGTCTGGGTTTCCTTGAATATGCCACTGGGAAAGTTCTCCACTTGGCACAACAGTTATATCTCCAGGCACTATTCTCCCCCGGTCGTATTTTCCTTTTAGCGATCGCTCTATGTGACAAGGATAGTCTAAGTGAATTATCAGTAGTTCTTCTGGTATAGCAGGTAAGGAAAATTTACTTTCTGCTGCGGAATAGTATAGACGTTGTAGCAGAATACCTTGCCAATTATTCTGTTTACTTGATATCAACAGTTTCCTAGATTCTGGTTGGTCTGGTATTTTTGATGATTGAGGAATTACATTAGATTGTAGTATCATGTTTTTTGCTTGTGATTTTTTGTATAGCAGAAGAAGAAAGAAGGAAGAATTTTGCGTTGTCTAAGTTTTAAGCTTTTGATATGTCCGCACCCTTTCCTTATATTGGTGGCTGAGAAAATAGTGATCGAAAAGATTGATAATTTTGTCTCCCTATTACAGTGCTATTAGTAGGGTGTGTTACGTTACCGCTAACACACCAAAATCCCATATCTATTGTCAGTGCGTAAGTCCTGAAGATTGATAATTTTGCCTTCCTATTCCAGTAAAGTACTGATAACGCAGTTCCTCTGTAATATAGAATCTGGTTATATAATATATGTTGATAATTCTATAATTACTTGAATATTCAATCTTCCCTACTCCCTCACTCCCCCACTCCCCTACTCCCAACTATATAATTAAGTATTAACCGGATTTGATATCAGAGGTTAACTGAATTGACTTTAGCTTTGTATTAGCAATACACTGAGTGCTAATTGCCATATAGTACATAAAATTAATTAAATATGAAGTTCATTTCAATACAAGAATGGATTGATTATCATCAAGCAATAGAATAATTATGTAGGACGATCGCACGTTGAGAGCGACTAATCAGACCATCTCTTTCTAAGCGTTTGAGGGCACGAGATAGAGTTTCTGGGGTCAACCCTAACTCAGCAGCTATTTCTCGTGCCC
>NZ_JAAHGK010001478.1:0-1719 GCF_010672505.1 Okeania sp. SIO2B9
GTTAGAAGAAATTCTGTTTGAGCGTTGTCAAGTTCTTTTAACACAGCAATTTGCAATCAAGGCTATAACCCAGTACCATTGGTGGCCGAAAATTCAGGTTTAATTACTCCGATGCTACCGGATTTGATATTACAGATGTCGATGTCATTATGGCTGGTGGTTCCAATACTCTCCTCGCCACAGAAGATGATATCCTAAGGGATGGAGATACTCGCGATGATTCCTATCCTCTTCAATTTACTTCTGCTAGCGATGAACCTGTATTAGTCATCAACACCGACGGCAACTATAAATATGTCGGTCGCCTCATTGCTGACTTTGACGAAAACGGTATTATTACAAGTTTTGACGAAGACTTAAGTGGTGTTTATGCCACTGATGATGAGGGAGTTGACCGAGTTTACGAGGAAGATGTCAATCCTGAAGATGTAGCTGACCCCACAATAGTAGCTGTGACTAATGCTATTAATGACAACATTTCTGCTAGAGATGGCAATATTTTCGGTTCCACAGAAGTATTTCTCAACGGTACAAGAGGAGATGTCCGTACCCAAGAAACTAATCTGGGAAATTTGACAGCGGATGCAAATTTATTTATTGCCCAAGAATACGACCCTGATGTGATAGTTTCCATTAAAAATGGTGGCGGTATCCGCGACAATATTGGTCAGTCGTTTATTCCTCCTGGCGGTACTTCCGACGATTTGGTACAGCTGCCTCCTGCTGGAAACCCTTTTGCAGGTAAAGAAGACGGGCAAATTTCTCAGCTAGATATTGAGAATACCCTCCGCTTCAATAACGACCTCAGTTTACTAACAGTTACCGCAGAAGAACTCAAACAAATTATCGAACATGGTGTTGCAGCAACTACAGACGATGCAACTCCTGGTCAGTTTCCGCAGGTGAGTGGCCTTGCTTTCAGTTATGATGCTACTCAACAAGCAATTGAATTTGATGATACAGGCGTTGTCACAGATGGGGAGCGGGTCAGAAGTCTAGCTGTTGTGGATGATAATGGAGCGATCGCTGATGTGGTAGTGAGTGATGGAGAGATAGTAGGAGACGCAGACCGGGAAATTCGGCTAGTGACTCTCGGTTTCCTCGCAGGTGGTGGCGATAGCTATCCTTTCCCACTATTTGGTGAAAATCAGGTTGACTTAGTAGATGAAAGTTTGCCATCAGGAGCAACTAATAACGCTAGCTTTACTGATAATGGTAGGGAACAAGATGCACTAGCTGAATATTTATCAGTGAATTTTTCTGCTAATGGCAACCCTAGTTTCAGTGATGCAGATACACCTCCAGAGGAAGACGAGCGTATTCGGAGAGTATTATTTGTGAAAGGAACTAACGGTGATGATACTCTCGTTGGTGATGAAATTGATGATACTGTTATTGGTGGTTTTGGTAATGACTTCCTTTATGGTAAAGATGGCGACGATATTTTAGAAGGTCGCCCTGGTTTTGACCGCTTGTTTGGTGGTAGTGGTAACGATACTCTCAATGGAGGTCAAGGACGCGACCGCCTCAATAGTGGCCCCGGAGATGATATCATGACTGGTGGTGCGAGTATTGACCGCTTTATCTTTAACACAACCATAAGGGGGTTGGTAAGGGGGTGCTGGTTTCCCCACTCCTCCACAGGGTGGGGCGGAAAGCACCCCCTTACATAAATAAATGTTGATCCGCTTCGATCAAGATGTTTGTCTACCTCCCGAC
>NZ_JAAHGK010001479.1:0-1719 GCF_010672505.1 Okeania sp. SIO2B9
TTACTCCCTACTCCCTACTCCCTACTCCCTGATTTATAAGTATTCAAACGGACATGATATTATACCAATTAAAAAAAAAGAATGTTACGAATAGTAAGAGAAATAAAAAGACAGGTGCAGGATATTCCCTTTGACAAAAAAGATGATTTCCGACCTGAAAAATGCTATTGAAGCCATTCATTCTGACTCCTGACTCCTGACTCCTGACTCCTTACGAAATATCCTAGCTATTTGTAGCAAACACTTATCAATTTGGTATTATTGACCGAAAAATTCTGGATTATAAAATTTCATCGCCAACTGATATACTATCTAATCAACAAATTTAAGTTTTATCAGATTAAAATTTATCTATGGGTTATCCTTCTTATACTCCTCCGTGGTTCCTGAAAAATGGTTTAGCAATGACCCTTTATGCAGCCTTTTGGATACCCCGTTTTTGGGAAGAAACTACTACATTTCCGAAGCTTTCTTACCAAGAGAAAATTTTTATGGGAGCAAATAATGTGCCAATTTTTGGCTGGATGGCTATTCCAGAAAACCCAAAAGGTACAATTATTGGGACTTATGGAATTACAGGAGAGTTAGATAATCAATGGTTCTTAAAACTATTAGGACGCAAAGCTTATGCTCAAGGTTATGCCATTATTTTATTTGATTGGCGTGCCCATGGCAAGACAGCATTATTATCACAAACTCTAACTTCAGATGGTATTTATGAAGGGCAAGATTTTGTTCATATTGCTGCTCAAGCAAAAGCAATGGGTTGTCCGCCTAATTTTTGGTTTACTGCATATTCTTTGGGAGGACAACTAGCACTTTGGGGTGCAAAAGTAGCAGAAAGTTTGGCTCCAGAATTAGGGTTAGCAGAAACAGATATTGGTGGTTGTGCAGTTATTTGCCCCAGTCTGGAAGCTCAACGTTCTCTATCTTACTTAGATAGCTCTCCTTTAGGAAGATACTTAGATAGAGGAATTACTAAAAACCTAAAAAAATTAGTTTGGTTAATTCACGAACATCATCCAGATTTTATCGATCCAGAGGCAATAGAGCGTGCTGATTGTATCTGGAAATTTGATGAAGAATTTGTTATTGAAAAGTTAGGATTTTCATCAGTAGAAGCCTACTATCAAGCAACAAGTCCTCTATATTTTTTACCTCATATAAAAAAACGAACATTGATTATTTATGCTGAAGATGACCCCATGTTTGACCCAACAATTGCAGCAGATTTAAAAGCTGCTTGTGACAGTAATTCTGCCATTGATTTAATGTTAACTCGTTATGGTGGTCATGTAGCTCATGTTAGTAGTAAATCTTGTCAAGTTCATGCTCAAGATCCTGATGTTTGGTGGGCATTGAATCGAGTTTTTGAGTGGATTAAACAAAATGAAATGTCAACATTAACTACTTCAGTTACTGCTTAAATTAATCATTTGGAATTGGGTTATAATCCTAATTCCTGATATGTAAGCATTTCCTCCGGAATGCTGCGCAAACAGCTATTAGCAGTCAGCTCTTCCTGCGGAATGCTTACCCTGATATTAATTAGGGTTTACTGATTAAATCTAAAAGCACTGACATATAAAGGTTTTAGCATTTTTGGGTTGAAAAAAGTACCAGCTTTTCAGTGGCAAGAGCTGCAAAAAGCTAGTATTTTGGGATGGTTATGGCAGAAAAATTGAGGGACAATTTTTCCGACTACCTCCTCTATAATTC
>NZ_JAAHGK010000148.1:0-8726 GCF_010672505.1 Okeania sp. SIO2B9
TAACCACAAATTATCAAAATTTGTGGTTGTTAATAGTTATCACTAACCTATGCATTAACAATGCACCTCCTTCATGGGAGATAAGTCCAGCTAAATTATAGATAGACATTAATAAAGCAAATAGAGTTGCTTCTACTCCTGGTGGGCAAAGTCTAGCAGCTAAAACTAATACAGGCATGAAAGCAATTTCTCCCATTACTGTTAGCACTAAACTATCTCCTAAACTAAACCAATGGTCATCGATACCTAGACTGCGGTTAGCATGAGTAACTAGCAATAAAGTAGTCATTCCTAAAACAGCAGAAATAACTATAGACCATCCGAAAATTTTCCGAAAAGGAACAGATTTAAAAAAGCGTTGAAATAGCCAAACACCTATTAAAGCTGCAATACTTGTTACTAACCGTACCCTACCTAAAAATTCTGGTTGAAATCCTAATTCATTTGTGGAAAAGAAAAAGAAAGCTGACTCAGAATTAGGGGTTGCTTGCCAAATAAATAGGAAAGCAGTTGGTAATAAAATTGATTTTTTAGTAACAGCTATTTTCACCAGTTTAATTTGCTGTTTTACATTGTCAAAATTAATCCCAATAGTAACTTTTTCTTCATTAATTAACCAGGCTACAACAGAAACAATCAAAGGAAAAATAGCTGTCATTAAAAATACAGTTTGATTACTAAAATGCTCTAGTAAATAACCACTCAAATAAGCAGTTATTAGTCCTCCTAATGCTGAAGCTGCCCAACATAAAGATTGTAGAGAACCCGTACTACTAACAGATTCTTTTTGCACTTTTTGTACAACTAAAGAATCAACAATTACATCACTAATAGCCACCGATAAAGAACTCAGAGCGATCGCTCCCGTCGCTGCTAGTGGAGTATGTACCCATTTTGCCAATGCTATCCAAGAAAATGCCCCCAGTACCCCAGAAAAAATCATGTAAGGTCGTCGTCTATAACCTAATATTGGCACTCCATCTGAAATAAACCCAAAAACAGGTTTAATCATCCACGGTATGATGACAACGCCCAACATTGCCGATACTTCAGCGGGACTCATGGCCAATTCATCCTTGAGAAAGAAACTGACAGCAAGACGTCCCAACCCTAAAATTCCTTGGACGAAGTAAACAAGCAATATAGCTATGAGTTCCGGTGTCGGTTCATTGCCAAAAAATACTCTCTGTTTGAGGGATTTTTTGAGCTTGATTATCCCTTGAGAAGATATGAACATAAGTTAACACTTATTAACATTTTTTAACCAATATCATCTTATCTTAACTAGCCATCAGCTATCAGCTAGCCTCCTAGGTCGGAACTACGTTAACAGCTATCAGCCAATTTGTGCATATATTAGACACCTGTTTGCGCAGTATTTCCTCAGGAAAGGCTTTTAAATACTACTTTTTCGTAGATTTTTCGCCAATCACAGGACAATTTATCAGGACTTACGTAAAGGCACTATTTATAGAGTATAAAGACTATTGGACAATAGTTGTGAGCGCTACATATAGCGTATCTGCGTAAATCCTATTTATATCAAAAGTATGAAATTAAAGTTATAGCGATCGCCACAAAGAAAACTAATCTAAAATCTAAAAACCCAGGCGCTATAGTTAAAAAAACATCAATCTATGATTCACACTATCTATATCTATAGCGATCGCCACAACAAAAACCAATAGAACTTACGCAGATACACTATATATAGTACTCATAACTATTGGACAATAGTTACTGGACTCTATACACAGTGTCTTTGCGTAAGTCCTGACTTTTTTACTTTTTTCGTCGATCAAATTCCGAGTAAATAATTAAGTATAAATACTTGCTATACATGATTACTCAATCGCGGCAGCTATGATTTTGTTCTAAAATTCTGTCTCCTGTCTCTTGACTCCTTCTTAGGTTGCTACATTTTGTCGTGCGGAATGTAGGCTTAAATATCACTTTTTCGTAGAGTCATATCATGTCCGGTAGCATCGTTTGTGTATAAAATTAAGGTGACACTCTTGAGAAAACCTTCTGCCTCCTGCCTCTCTTGGTGCGCATTCCCTTGCGTCTAACGCCGACGCGGGGTCGCACCGCTCCTGCCTTCTGCCTTCCTTCCACCAAAGTCTAATTATTCAACCGGACATGATATCATGGCCTACAATAAGACAATTCATATCAAAAGTATGAAATTTATTTTGATTATCTCTATGTATTGCTGATTTTTGGGAATTTTTGCAATATTTACGATTTGAAATTGAGTCTCTTTAAAAGCATCAACTGTAGTTTGAATTGAACTTTGAAGAAGGAGACAGGAGACAGGAGACAGGAGACAGGAGACAGGAGGAAAATTACTTGGGGTTAGAATCCCCATGTAATTTTGAACACCCTGTAGACGGTGGGGTATTAAACCCACAAAGAAAATGATAATAAAATATTATAAATTATCGAAAATTTTGCATAAATTATCATCAATGACTAAGTTTTTAATTCCTTTTCAGAGTGATGGGAAATGGGGGTATAAAGATCGAGCTGGAAAGGTTGTAATTCCGCCAAAATTAGAAACAGCAAGTGAGTTTTCTTTAGGAGTAGCAAAAGTCAAGATTAATAATCAAACTCAATATATTGACTCTAATGGAAAATTTTTGGATGTTAATCAACCACAAGAACCAAAAAATTATCATGATGAAGTAACCGATCGTACTGAAGAATTAATACGGTTTAAAGTCAACGATCTGCATGGTTATAAAAATAGAGAAGGAAAAGAGATAATACCTCCTACTTATGTATCAGCTTGGCAATTTTCTGAAGGTTTAGCACTTGTAAAACGAGATAAAAAGTGGGGTTATATAAACTATAAGGGAAAAATTGTGGCGTTTCTGAAATGTAATGGTAAGTAGCTGAAGGTAAAATTGAAAAACTTATGTTTTGCGTTGATACTTAATCTAAAAATCATTACCACTCAGCAATGCCAAAATTGTTATTGATTTTATCTATGATTTTGCCGATAGTTTTAGTCAAGAAATAGCAAGGGGAATGCTAGAAAAAAATATGGTTATATCAATAATTGTGGAGAGGAAGTTATGCCAATTTGTTATGACGAATTAGGAAGGTTTAATGGAGAACTAGCATTTTTTAAGCAAGGAAAAAAGAGGGGATTTATTAATAAAAGGGGAGAAGTAGTTGAAACACCTACTAATCAAGATTTACCAAAGCAAAAACAAGTCAATCTAAAATGTCAATATGCCAAAGCAGAGCAAAGTACAATAACAAAAAAACAACTGGAAAATACAAACTATTCACGCAGCAGAAGAACACGCAAAAGAAGTAGCAGCAAAGTCAAGAATTAAAATATAGTGCTTCTCAGATTCATGAGTTACACTTGTTTTTCTTCTTTTCTATTTCCTATTCCCAGTTAAAATATTCCCAGTTAAGGTTTTCCCTAAAACCCATAACTTTGTACCTCACAAATATAATAATTGCTATATTCCCTAGATACACTGACCTTTTTACAGCAAAATTAAAATTATGATTTTTTTTGATTCAGGAGATGGTATTTATACTCCCAGATTTATTTCTGCTTCCTGCCTGATAAATCACATTCCCCATATCAATTTGCCATATAGAAACCCCGATTATATGTTCATAAATATGCGCGTTTTTTTAGCTAGAAGTCAGGAGTCAGGAGACAGGAGACAACCCACCCCTCGCCCCTCCCCCTCCCAAGAGGGGAAGGTAAGAGGAAAGAGGGAAGATGTGGGGAGAAACAATACAAAAAACAGTGTTGCACAGTGACGAATGATTTGATATTTTTGATAGAATTGGATTGTGGATTAATCAATTGCTAGAATGATTAATATGAGGTTTTTCTTAGTCAAAATCTAAAGCAATTTTTGGCAACATCATTCCATAATGTGCAACCCCCAAAAAACACTCCTTCTTCAGATTTTTCCTCAAAATTGATGCGCGAAAAGACTTGACTACCATAATTATATAGATATCAAATGGGTTCTATACAAAAAATAGTATAAAAATCGGTGAATTACCAAATATTTAGACTCTACCAATCATGATAATAAATCAATAATAAACACTTGATTTATCCTGGCAATTAGCAATAAATATTCGCCTCTCAATACTGACTACTAAGTAGGTGAAAATAAATAAATGCAATATTAGAGAGGGCTGATTTTTAGAACTCATCACGCTTAATTCAAAGCTTTCGGTTAAACCTGCCCCTACAATTTTTTTAACGTTTAATTAGACCTACCTACTTACTGACTACTTATCCTTTATACTATGTTTTGAACTGCGAAATGTAGGTGATAAATATGTTTCAAAAAAGTCGTCGTCGTTTAGCAATTTGGTACACTACAGTCACAGCTATTTTATTACTTATATTTGTCACAGGATTTTATATCTATTTCCGAAATACCTTGATCGAACGTATCGACGATACTTTACTTCATGTCGTAGAAGTAGTAGAGCGATCGCTAGTCATCGAATCTTTTCCCACTAAAAATAGTAAAAAATTTCGTGTTAACCTCGAAGCTAGCTTTCGAGATAATGCCAAAACAGTAGAAGATGACCATATCGACCTTGAATGGTTTAGCTCCACAGGAGAACTAATTTGGTCAACCTTTTCCGCTCCCCTAAATATTCCCATACATTCCAACCGCACTGGAGAAACAATACGAATAACCCCTCACTTGGAAAAAGTTGAAACATTACAACAACCCATAGATAATAATTTACTACTACGACAGATAACAGACAGAGTAGAAGTCGATCGCCAAGTCTTGGGATATTTGCGAGTCAGTCATCCTTGGTTTGAAGTAACAAAACCAATTCGCCAGTTAATGCTAGACCTAAGTATCATTACCTGTTTAGTCATAATTTCAGTAGGAGCAATTGGTTGGTTACTTTCTGGGTTAGCAATACAACCAGTACGGGAATCTTATCAACATCTGAAAAAATTTACTGCTGATGCTTCCCACGAACTCCGCAACCCCATCGCAATGATTCAAACTAATGTACAAGTTGCTTTAGCAGACCGAGATTTGGCATCATCCGAACATCAGCAACAACTACAAGTTATCGAACGTTTGACTCGTCGGTTAGGAAAACTGGTAGATGATTTACTATTTTTGGCACGTCAAGATAGTGGGATAGTGCAGTCCCAGTTTTCATCAGTACCTTTAGATGCTTTATTGATAGAAGTAGTAGAAGAACAACAAGCGATCGCTACTGCCCAAGAGATAAATCTAGAATTAAAAATCTCCCTACCCGACCTTATTGAAAAGGTAGTTGAAGAAGGAGTCAGGAGTAAACCCACCCCTAACCCCTCCCAAGAGGGGAACTCAGGAGTCAGGAGGGAAAGTTGCATGGAGTATCTCACCCCAAACAATTTTGAACACCGTGTAGACGGTGGGGTATTAAACCCGCAAAAAAAAGATAAAAATCAAGACACATCTCCAAGCATCAAAAATCTTACATCTGAGGAAGATATTACACTCATAGGAGATTGGGATCAACTAGCTAGGTTATTTACAAATCTGATTAGTAATGCAATTCAGTATACCCCATCTGGTGGTCAGATAGTAGTAGAGTTGCAGCGCTTTCCCAAAGTCAAAAAAGCAACTTTGAGGACTCACAAAGGGAAACTAGGCAATAGCTCTGAGAGTAGTGGAGTAATTTTCAGAGGTTATCAAAACCTTAAATATAAATATGACTCTCTTCAAGTAACAGTCAAAGATAATGGTATTGGTATTCCTATTGATACATTATCACGTTTATTCGATCGCTTTTATCGAGTAGACCCTGCTCATTCACATCATGGTACAGTTGGGTCAGGTTTAGGGTTAGCGATCGCTCTAGCTATTATAGAAAATCATTATGGCCAAATATCCATAGAGAGTCATCCTCAAGTTGGTACTATGGCCACAGTTACTTTGCCGATAAATCAGAGTCATATCAAATCCGGTTGAATACTTATTATATAGTTGTGGGAGATGGGGAGATGGGGAGTAGAAAGTGTGGATAGAATCATAAACATATACTGTATAACCGGATTATATATTAGAAGTTAGATTTGATCGGCTAAAAACTAAAAAAATTGACAATACAATAGTTTCAGGCAATTATTTGACATTTATAAATGCTCAAAGTTAGTCAGAGATTACTTCTGACTTCTGTACGGGTGAATGGCCATTTGCTAACGCAGAAGCTCTCCGCTTTATATGTTGCGGAGCAAAACGCCCCTACTAACTTCTGACTTGCGCGTAGCGCTATAAAACCTGCCCACAAGTCGTTTCCATCCACCGCTTAAAAGACGGTGGTTTCCCACTTACCGATTTTTTATGATGATTCAATATCTTTCTAAACTTGTTGAAAAAACTCCGATCATTAGTACCATTTGTAGCAGTTTAATGATGGGACTAATTACAGTTGCTCTAGCTGGAGGGCCTCCACCTGGTACTACTAAGCCACCTACTCAACCTTCAAGAAAAGAACCTGCTGAAGTTGAAGAGAATACAGAACCTCGTCGTCGTCAACCTCCTGCTAGTAAACCATCTGGTCGTCAAGGAAAACCAGTAGAGGCAGAACGAAAGAGAAGTGAGCCTCCTCGCCGTCAACCCCCTAATGTAGGAAACCCTGCTGGCCAGCAGCAAGAGATTAATGAAATACCACCACAATTTCCTGAACCAGCAGGTAGAGTTACCCCTGTGGAAGGTCTCGTTACTCTAAGATTGATTAATCAAACGGATGCCGTAATTAAATATCAGGTAATTGGTGGCCGACATAGGACTCTAGGAGAAAGGTCAGTAGCAGAAATATATGAATTGCCAGTCCCATTAACGTTAACCTACCAACGTCCTGATGGAGGGTTATTATTAGTAAGTCCTCGGGGTATTTCTCCTAGAGTATTAGAGGTGAGGTTTAATTCCACAGAAAATTTTGATTTAGATACTAAGTCACTAAATATTACTGGGAGAGGAGGAGTATTTTTGAACTAGGTTAATTTAAAGACAAATTTGAGGTCTGAAGTTTTTAAGTTACCATCTACATAACTTTCAATCCTAAGTTAAATTTAAAAAATTTCGGCAGAAGACCTACTTCATAGGGGACGTTTTGCTAATGCAAAGCTTTCCTAAGTAATTCTATGGAAACGCAAACAGCATGAATACCGAACAATGTTGTGCAATAGCTAAAGAAAGAGTTGCTTGGTAGATAAATTAACGATCGACCTTAGACAGAGAAATGTTTTTTGTGACTTTTGCCTGTTCCCTATTTGGTAAATATCTGTCTTTGAAATATCAGGACTTCTACCATAGCGCAGTCTTGACCTTAACTACATCAGGATTCTGGTTATTTTGAAACTTTGAGAAACTGATTTATACTCGTACTAACTTGTTTCATATCATCATTAAAATAGATAGCTTTAATATCCTCTGGTAAATTATTATCTAGATGATGGTATCCCTGCTGCAACAAAGATTTTATCTCCTGAGATGAAATAGTTTCTCCCTCAGCTTGGAGATATGCTGCAATTCTTGTTTCACTCCAGTGAAAAGTCTGAGACATTAACAGAATCAAGCGCAGTAGTGCCTCTAACTGGTCTAATACTTGCTTAACATAGCACCATAAAGGTGGTGGAGCTACCTGTAAAGAATAACGAATTGATTCAACAGGAGGAATTTCTGCTTGGTTAAGACTAATAGCTGTAACATTTATTAACCAATTCTGGAGAGTAGTATTTTCGTTGGTTGGATCTGCCCCCTCTCGTAAATCTAGGCCACGCAGTTCATAAAATATATGTTGCCAAGTTTGGGCAAATAGATAATCTGCTTGAACAGGGGATCGCACGGAATGTTGAATTAAAGTTTGGACTATCATACCATAGCGACAAAAAATCGCTACGAAGTATTTTCCTTGGTCTGGATAGTTTTGAAATAAGGTTAATAGTTCCTGGTCACTATGATGGAATAGTGACTTAACTATAGGGTGATTAGATTCAGGAAATGTGTAAGTAGGGTCTGTTTTTAGCATAAAGTATGAAAAATTTAGATTAATGAATATTCGGTCGAACCACTATTAATTCTAAAATAAGGCAATTAAAATTATTAAAAAGCTTTCAATACCTAATTCTATGCACTGCTTTTTTAGGCTGAAATGCTAATAGCTGAAGTGCTAATAGCTGATAGCTAGTGAAGCTGTTCAGAATTTAGGCATTGCTAAATAAATGTATGATATTACATAAGTCAGATGTTAGGAGATGAAAAGGAGTTTTTTCCTAACTATTAGAGTGGAGAGAGGTCTAATAAACATCTCCAATCATAAAAAATAAAATCAATTATCGCACATAAATTACTAATTCTTTCCGCCTACTCCCTCTTTTCTGGCTATGCTTTATAAACATCTTTCTTAAGAGTAAACTTGACAAAATATACAAGTTATGTATAAGTACTTGAGAGACTTTTTCCTCAAAAATAATGTATTGAAAAGTACATTTTTTTGAGAACTTAAGCAGCGATCGCTACTGCTAAATTGACTTTTTCTCTCTTCTCCCCTGCTCCCTCTCTTGGTGCGCTACCAGATGCGTCTGTCGCACCCCGCGGGGTTGCACCGCTGCTCCCCTGCTCTCCACAAAGTTTTCAGAAGTTCCTGATAATGGATAGCTTTTCTGGAGATGTCTAATATATTCTGTCCATGGCCCTATGCCCTCCCCACTG
>NZ_JAAHGK010001480.1:0-1717 GCF_010672505.1 Okeania sp. SIO2B9
GTAATGGTAAATTTGGCTTGAGTATTCAGAAAGAAGTTTGGCAAAATTGTGGTGCAACTCAAGATAGTAGTTATCAAATTAACGATCTGGAAATTTATAATAATTTCAGTGAAAAATTAGGCTGGAAAATAGGAGAAAAACTTTTAACTTATGAGGAATTGAATTTCGATATAAATGCCCCAAACGGTCATCTTCCTGGAGGAATATTGAATTGGTTATGGTTTAGTTTTTATCTAGGAAAATCTAAGCTTTTCAGCGAGGAAACTATTTGGTGGGATATTCTTTCTGCTATAGCAATGAAATTAGATATCTGTCAGTCTGACAAATTAGTAAAAATTTATCAATCTGATCAAGAATGATTTTTAGGTGAATTTTTAGTACATGACAAAGTAGTAAAAATTTATCAAGGTGATATTACTAACTTAGAAGTAGATATTATTGCTAGTAGTATAGGTGGTCTAGTGTATGACCGAATTCGACAAATTACTGGGGAAGATATTTGGAAAGACATGATGAAATTGAGAATAGAAATGAGGAATTCCACTTTGTCATCTTTCAGAGATGTAGTCATAACAAACGCTGGCAAACTCCAAGCGAAAAAAATACTTTATGGATTATTAATAAGTTCACATGAAGAGGTAATTCAAGAACTACTTTATACTTGCATGAAAATCGCTCATAAACTCAGTTTTAAAACAATTGCTTTTCCTTTATTTGGCAGTGGATTAGGTGTTTTATCTGCTCAAAAAGCTTGGCAAATTATCTTGTCACAAATAATCAAAAATTTATCTGATGAAAATCAAACAGTCAGAGAAGTTACTATCTGTATATATAACCGAAAAATTGTAGAAGAAATTGACGTTAGAGAGACACTAAAACAAATTCAAAACTTAGGTTGGGAATCGTTATTGTAATGGTTAAAAATTACAGCAGTTTTCTAGTTGATGAGGTACAAAGTTTTATTGCTCTAGGGAACAGGCAACAGGGAACAGGCAACAGGGAATATAGGAATAAATAGTCTTATAGCTGTACCTTACTATGCTCAAAAGTGCTGTAATATAGCAGGGAACAGGGAACAGGGAACAGGGAACAACAAACAAATGAATAAAAATTATGGCGTTGCACAGTGACGAATGATTTGAGATTTTTGATTGAATTGGATTGTGGATTTGAGAATTGCTAGAATGATTAATTAATGGTTTTTTTTTAGTCAAAATCTCAACCAATTTTTGGCAATATCATTCCATAATGTGCAACCCCAAATTTCCGGCATTGCACAGTGACGAATGATTTGAGATTTTTATTGAATTAAATTTTGGATTTGAGAATTGCTAGAATGATTAATTAATGGTTTTTTTTAGTCACAATCTAAACTAATTTTTGGCAATATCATTCCATAATGTGCAACCCCAAATTTCCTGTAGATATTCACCCTTGATTTTACACAAACGATACCAGCGGACATGATATTATTCAGCAAACCCTAGATTAGTCTTAAACTGTACCTAACGATCCTGAAATTTTCTGTATTCTTTTTTAAAACTGGTATAATACCAATTTAATAAATGTTTGCTACAAATAGCTAGGCTATTTTTTATCATTTTCTTTGTGGGTTTAATACCCCACCGTCTACACGGTGTTCAAAATTACTTGGGGTGAGAATCCCCATGTAATTTTCCTCCTGTCTCCTGTCTCCTGTCTCCTGTCTCCTTCTTCA